>NZ_JBDPMC010000023.1:0-94565 GCF_039871625.1 Micromonospora sp. B11E3
CGGCCGGGCTTGGTCGTGTACGGACGTGGAGCCCGGCACCTGTGGGCTGCGAAGCGTCAACCACCCGGCGTGCCGCATGAGCGCCGCCAGGAATCTGCCCTCTTCAGGGGGCAGAGGAAGTCAAATCGCCCAGACGCTGCCCGTGTCGATCTACATGCTGCGCAACTACCTGTCGACCATCCCGGTCAGTCTGGAGGAGGCGGCGGCTGTCGACGGCTACACCCGGCTGCAGACCATCCGCAAGATCGTCCTGCCGCTGGCCGCGCCGGCGGTGATGGCCAATGCGCTGTACGTGTTCATGATAGCGTGGAACGAATTCCTGTTCGCCCTGCTCTTCCTGGTCGAGGACCGGGCGGACTGGACGGTCTCGTTGGGTCTCGCCCAGCTGTCCGGCGGCATTGAGGTGAGCAAGACGGTGTTGATGGCCGGATCGGTCGTGCTTACCCTGCCGATTGTGATCATCTTCTTCGCCGCCGAGCGCCTGTTGACCGAGGGACTGACCGCGGGTGCCGACAAGGGCTAGGCCGGCGGGCAGCCAGAGCTCCGCCGGCCATCTGCTCTGGCTGGTCCGTACGGGCCGGGCCCGCACCCGCGCCGAACTGCAGGGCTACACCGGCCTGTCCCGCTCGACCGTGACGCAGCGCATCGACGCGCTGCGGGCCGCCGGTTACCTGCGCGCCGCGGGCGTGGAGGGATCGACCGGCGGCCGACCGGCCGAGCTGCTCGAACTCGACACCGGCCACGGCGTGGTGCTCGTGGCCGACCTCGGCGCCAACCACGCCCGAGCGGCCGTCGTCGACCTCAACGGGCGTCTGCTCGCCGAGGAGCACGAGCCGATCAAGATCGGCGTCGGCCCGGAAGCGGTCCTGGCCTGGGTCGACGCCGCCTTCAGCCGGCTGCTCGACACGGCCGGCTGGCAGCCCGTGCAGGTACGCGGCATCGGCGTGGGCGTGCCCGGCCCGGCCGACTTCGAGGCCGGCCTGGTCGCCCAGCCCCCGATCATGCCGGGCTGGGACCGCTACCCGATCGCGGAGCGACTGCGCGACACCTGGAAGCGGCCGGTGTACGTGGACAACGACGCGAACCTGATGGCGCTGGGCGAGCAGACGACGCACTACCCCGACTGCCCGTCCCTCGTACTGGTCAAGGTCGCGACCGGGATCGGCGCCGGCGTCGTCGTGGACGGCCACGTCTACCGCGGCATCGACGGCGGCGCCGGGGACATCGGCCACATCCGCCTGCACGACCATCCGCAGGCCCGCTGCCAGTGCGGCCTCTACGGCTGCCTGGCGGCGGTCGCCAGCGGCCTCGCGATCGCCCAGCGCCTCACCGCCGGCGGCACCCCCACCTCGTCCGGCGCCCAGCTGGTCGAACGGATCCGCTCCGGCCACGCCGAGGCGGTGCACCTGGCCCGCACGGCGGGCAAGCTGGTCGGCGAGGTGCTGGCGACCGTCGTCTGCCTGCTCAACCCCGGCGTGCTGATCATCGCGGGCGACCTGGCCGACCTGCACTTCGTGGCCGGGGTGCGCGAGGTGCTGTACCAGAGCGCGCTGCCCCGCGCGACCCGCCGCCTCGAGGTCACCACCAGTCGGCTCGGCGCCCGCGCGGCGGTCACCGGCGCACACGCCATGGTCATCGAGCAGGTGTACGCCCCCGAGGTCGTCGACGCCGCCCTGGCGGCCGGACCGTCATGACCGACCCCGTCACCGCCCCTGCCCGCCGCGCCGCCGTCGCCGCCTCGTCCGGCGCGGCCGTGCCGCCCCCGAAGTGGAGAACGAGCCGTGGAACGCGACAGCACCCGTTACCTATCAGTGCGCTCTGGTGAGCATGTGATTGGTAGTCCTGCCTTGCGGTGGGACGGTCCCGGTCTGACCTGCTGGGGCGGTGCCGGGTTGACGTTTCACGGCCACCTGCCCCGTGAGCGGGGTCTTACGGTCGGCTCCACGTCCGTTTGGCGACTCCCGGCCACTCCGGGCGTCGACCACCTCATGCGCGAGCGCGGCGAGGTTGCGTGCGGCGTTCAGATCCCGGTCCAGAACCAGGCCGCAGGTGGCGCAGGTGTAGGTACGCTCGGCCAGGGCCAGCTTGGCTTTCACCGCGCCGCAACCCGAGCAGGTCTTCGAGGACGGATACCAACGGTCGGCCACGATCAGCCGACCCCCGTTCCATCCGGTCTTGTAGGTGAGTTGTCGGCGTAGTTCGGCGAACCCGGCGTCGGCGATGTGCCGGGCCAGGCGCCGGTTGGTCAGCATCCCGGACACGTTGAGGTCCTCGACCACGATCGTGCCGTGCTCACGGGCCAGCCGTGTGGTGAGCTTGTGCAGCCCGTCGCGGCGCAGGTTCGCCACCCGGGCGTGCGCGCGAGCGAGTCGGGCCTGCGCTCGTTGCCACCGCTTCGACGGCCGTGCTCCGGTGCGCCGGTCCGGGCCTGCCTTGCGGGACAGGCTACGGCCCAGCCGGCGCAGGACGCGCTGCGCACGGTGCAGGTGGCGCGGGTTGGGCACACACTCACCGGTGGACAACACGGCGAGATGGATGATCCCGACGTCAACGCCAACCACTGACCCGGGCTGGGCGGGCTGCAGGTCGAACCGCTCGACCTCCACCGTGAACGCCACATACCACCGCCCGCCGTCACGCCGCACGGTCGCCGACATGATCCGGGCGGTGCCCGCCTCCACGCGGCGGGCGAGTTTACGAGCCGACTCGTGCAGCTTCAGACGACCGAGCCGCGGCAACACAACATGCTTACGGTCCGGCTCGACACGGATGGCACCGGTGGTGAACCGCACCGACGGTGTCGTCCGGCGACGGGACTTGAACCGCGGGAAACCGACCGGTCGTCCAGCCCGCTTCCCGGTTCGGGAATCGGCCCAGTTGTTCAACCCGCGGGCGAGGGCGTCCAGACCGGTGTTGAACGCTTCCTTCGAGCATTCCGTCCACCACGGCGCGACGTCCTGCTTGGCGGCGTTCCATGCCTTGCGCAGCGCCGGAAGTGACCACGACACCGTCGGGGTCAGCTGGTCATCGGGCACACCGTAGGTGCGCTCGGCGGCCCGCTGGTCCATGACCGCCTTCACCCGGGCAAGCGCCCAGTTGTAGGCGACACGAGCCGCTCCCGCATGCGCGAGAACCATCCGCTCCTGCCCGGCAGTAAGATCCAACGCGAACCGGTACGCCTGAACCGTCCTCACGACACGTCACCCGCAGCGGCGGCCTCGACCGCCCGGCGGACACCAGCAGATCCTGCCCCGTCACCCACCCAATGACGCAGACGACCCGACGGCTCAGATCGGCGCGCTGACCCCCCACCAGACACCGACACAGACGACAAACTACCCAACCCTGACGGCCGAAGCCAGCGACTCACCGACCATGTTGGACCACCCGACCCGACAAGCCGGCCGCATACCGACGCCGAACGGCGACACACGAAACGCCCTCCGACGCCGCCCATTCCCTCATGCCAACGGACAACCACAGCATGCCCAAGAAGCTAAAGCTGCCTCGCTTGCCACCTGGTGGCATCCCCGCGGCGTACCCGATTGTGGACGCCGGGCCGACGGAGGCCGGCGCGACCTTCCGCGGATCCGGGTCGGGGGCCCGGCCGTAGAATCGCAGCCGTGCCCGAGATCGTCCAGTTGCTGGCCTCGCCCGTGCACCGCTACGGGGGCCGGCCGGCCGACGGTCCGGCCCCCGCGCCGCCCGACGAGATCGTCGAGGAGGTCGAGATCCGCGCCGGGTTGGGCATCGTCGGCGACCGCTACTTCGGCCGGCCGGCGCACCGCGACGCGAGCATCACGCTGATCGCGCGCGAGTCCCTGCCACCCGGCGCCGACCTGACGCAGGTGCGGCGCAACGTCCTGACCGTCGGCATCGCCGTGGACGAACTGGTCGGGTCGGTGCTGGTCCTCGACTCGGGGCAGGGGCCGGTCAGCCTGCGGGTGCGCCGGGCTGCCCCGCCCTGCGCCTGGATGGACGTCGCCGTCGGCCCGGGCACCTGGAAGGCGTTGCGCCGCCGTGGCGGGATCCGGTGCGCGCCGCTGACCGACGGCACGCTGCGGGTGGGCCCGGTCGAGGTCGCCGTCCTCCGCTGACCGGCGTCTGCCCCCGCTGCCGGTGACGGCCGCGCCCCGGGCGTTCCCGTCGGCGCGAAATCAGGTGTGACAGATGTGCGGGTATCGCCGACCAAGAATGTTATGCATCGACGTTTTGCCATTGGTCGATGGTGCACCGTAGCATGTGGACGGAGATGAACGTGCATGTTAAAGTCGGCCCTCGCGGATCATCCGGGGTCTGGTCGGACAGGAGACTGAGGGCTGACCGTGTATGAGACATCTCTTCCTGTGAAGAAAGTCCAGCTCGAATAGTCAACGCTTCCGGCGTGGCCACGATGCCGCCGCCGGAACAGTTCCGTGCCGTGTCGAACTCCGCGCCCGCGCCGGCGACCAGATGCGTTCGAGCCAGCCTGACGCTGCTCCCGCCCGTGCCCTGAGCAGGAGTTACTCCTACGGCTCGGGCCGTCGTTCCTTGCCACGGGCTGGTCACCGCCGCGGGCCGAGTGAAGGGCAGAGAAAGGCAATGGACACCTCCCTCTTCGCAAAACTGATCAACCGGAGCCGCCCCGCACTGGCGATCGCGACCGACGTGGCACGGGGACCCGGAATGTGGCCCGGAATGCAGTCCAGGGAGTACGCGCGGATCGACGTCGACCGGGTCAAGGATCCCGACCCGTGGCGCTGGGGTTCGACGCGAGGGGAATGAAGCGGCGTCGGGAGCGGTCGCGGCCGGTGCGGCGGGCCCGCGGGCGCAGCCGGCACCCGGGCCGCCGCGCGCGGTTCCCCGGGCCGTCGTCGCGTTCGGACCGTCGTCAGGCCATCGTCAGCAGGTCGTCGAGCTGGGGGATGGGGGCGGAGGCGCCGCTGTCGGTGAACGAGCCGATCCAGCCGTCCTCCTCCTCGAAGAACCGGATCACGCAGAAGTCCGGGACGGCGCCCATGTCGAACCAGTGCGTTGTGCCAGCGGGGACGGAGAGCAGGTCCCCGGCCTCGCAGACGGTGGCGTAGACCCGGTCGCCCAGGTGGAGGTAGAAACAGCCCCGCCCGCCGACGAAGAAGCGCACCTCGTCCTCGGCGTGGGTGTGCTCGTACAGGAACTTCTCCCGCGCGGCGCGGGCGGTCCGCTCCCACTCGGCGTTGTCCGGCTCGGGGCGCAGCGCCGCCACGTCGACCAGCCGGTACCCGCCGGCCGCGCAGATCTCGCCCACGTCCTCGCGGTACACGTCCAGGACGGTCTGGGCGTCGGCGCCGGCGGGCAGTGGCCGCACCGGGCGGCGGTGCAGGGTGATGCCCCGCTCGGCGAGTTGCCGGGCCATCACGTCGACGTCGGTGGTGCGGAGCAGGGTCCGCGTCCCGCTCTCGTCGAACACGTGCAGCAGGCTCATCTCGTTCTCCTCGTCGTCTCCGCGGGGTCAGTCCCGGACCACGTGCAGCGCCAGCACCGGTCGGTCGTCGAGGGTCTTCCGGCCGGCCAGCGCCGCCAGCTCCACCACCACCGCGTACCCGGCGACGTCGCCTCCGGCGGCGCCGACCAGCCCGGCGGCGGCGCGCAGGGTGCCCCCGGTGGCCAGGACGTCGTCGACGAGCAGCACCCGCTCGCCCGGCCGGATCGCGTCGACCTGCATCTCCAGCCGGTCGGTGCCGTACTCCAGGCCGTAGCCGACCGACCGCGTCGCGCCGGGGAGCTTGCCCGGCTTGCGGACCAGCACCAGCGGCCGACCGGTGAGCGCGGCGACGGCACCGGCGACCGGGAACCCACGCGCCTCCAGCGCGACGATCCGGTCGACCCGCCCCCAGGGATGGGCGCCGACGGCCTCGGCGGCGGCCCGGAGCAGGGCCGGGTCGGCGTAGAGGCCGGCGAGATCCTGGAACGCGATGCCGGGCGCGGGGAAGTCGGGCACCACCCGGATCCGTTCGGCGACGGCCGCGCCGATCGCGGCCGGCCCGGGCCCGGTCGCGGCGGGGACCGTGGGTGCCGTCCGCCGGGCCGGTCGGGCCGCCGCGCCCCCCGGCCGTACGGCGCGTTCGGTCACCACGGCGGTGACCAGCTCGTGCGGGGTGACGTCGAAGGCGGGATTGAAGACCCGGGTGCCCGGCAGGGTGATCGGGGTGCCGGCCAGCGCGTTGACCTCCTCGGCCGGGCGTTGCTCGACCACGATCGCGGCGCCGTTCGGCGTGGCGGGATCGACCGTGGACTCCGGGGCGACCACGACGAACGGCACCCCGTTGCGGGCGGCGGCGCAGGCCAGCGCGTACGTGCCGACCTTGTTGGCCACGTCGCCGTTGGCGGCGACCCGGTCGGCGCCGACCAGGACGCAGTCGATGTCCTGGGTGGCCAGCGCCGCCACGCCCGCCGAGTCGGCGCAGAGCCGGTGCGGGACCCCGGCGCGGTCGAGTTCCCAGACCGTCAGCCGGGCGCCCTGCAGCAGCGGCCGGGACTCGTCGACGAAGACCTCGGCGACCATTCCCGCCTCCGCGAGGTCCCGGATCGTGCCGAGCGCCGTGCCCCAGGCGACCGTGGCGAGGCCCCCGGTGTTGCAGTGCGTGAGCAACCGCAGCGGTCGGTCGGGGCACAGCGCCCGGACGAGGTCGGCCGCCCGGCGGGCGGCGGCCCGGTTGATCCGTTCGTCCTCCTCGAGGACCGCCAGGGCCTCGGCGAGGACGGCGTCCGGTCCCTCGGCCAGTCGCGCCGCCGCCCGCCGGGTGCCGACCTCCAGGTTGACGGCGGTCGGGCGGGCGGCGGCGAGCCGGTCGGCGTCGGCGCGCACGGCGGCGGCGAACCCGGCCCGCCGGTCGGGGGAGTGCCAGGAGTCCCGGTGCCGGTGGGCGGAGAGCGCGACGCCGAGGGCGCCGGCGACCCCGATGGCGGGCGCGCCGCGGATGGCCAGTCGCCGGATGGCGTCGATCACCTGGTCGACGGTGGTGAGGCGGAGCGTGCGGAACGCGTGGGGCAGGGCGGTCTGGTCCACGGCGACAATGGCGTCGTCGGCCCAGCGGATGCTCCGTCCGTCGAGCACGTCCGGTGCGTTTCCGGGGGTGTCGGCGGGCGTGGGGACGTCGTTTTCCACGGCGTGTTCCCTTTCGGCGACGGTGGTCACCACAGGCGTCCGGTCGTGGCCGGGGTGGTCACGGGTAGACATGGAAACCGCGTCCGCTCTTTCGGCCGAGCCAGCCGGATTCGACCATGCGCCGCAACAGCGGTGGGGCGGCGTAGAGCGGCTGCTGGAACTCGGCGTACAAACTGTCGGCGACGGTCACCAGGGTGTCGAGCCCGATCATGTCGGCCAATGCGAGTGGACCCATTGGGTGACCACATCTGGCCACCATCGCGGCGTCGATGTCCGCGGCGCTGGCGAAGCCGCTTTCCAGCATCCGCATCGCCGACATCAGATACGGCACGAACAGTACGTTGACCACGAAGCCGGCGCGGTCCGGGGTC
This sequence comes from Micromonospora sp. B11E3, assembly GCF_039871625.1. Classification (NCBI taxonomy): domain Bacteria; kingdom Bacillati; phylum Actinomycetota; class Actinomycetes; order Micromonosporales; family Micromonosporaceae; genus Micromonospora; species Micromonospora sp. B11E3. The sequence continues at coordinate 7,498 of NZ_JBDPMC010000023.1, forward strand.
CGGATGACCGTCTTTCCGAGTCGTTCGGTGAGGAACTCGGCGGTGCGGGCGCAGGTCTGCTCGGCGGTCAGCAGCGAGCCGGTCAGCTCCACCAGTGGCATCACGGGGACCGGATAGAAGAAATGGGTTCCGACCACCTGCCCGGGACGGCCGGTGGCGCGGGCGAGCCGGGCGATCGGAATGGACGACGTGTTGGAGGCGATCAGCGCGTCGGCGGCCAGGGCGCGGTCGAGTTCCTGGAGCACGCGCAGTTTCGTCGGCTCGTCCTCCACGACCGTCTCCACGACGAGATGACGATCGGCCAGGGTGTCGAATTCGGTCTCGAACGCGATCCGATCCAGGGCCTGTGCGGCCTCGTCGGCGGTGATCCGGGATTTGTCCGCCGCCCGGGCGAACGCGCGTTCCAACCGGGCCCGCCCGTTCTTCGACGACTCCGGGCTGGACGAGACGATGACGACGTCGAGCCCGGCCAGGGCGCACGCCTCGGCGATGCCCGCGCCCATCTGACCGCAGCCGACCACGCCGACGCGTTCGACGCCGCTCATCGGCCGACCTCGCCCGCCGGGGCGTGCGGGGCCGCCCAGCGCAGCAGGCACGCGCCGATGGACATGCCGCCGCCGAAGCCGGCCAGCAGCAGCAGGTCCCCGTCGGCGAGGTCGCCGGCCCGGTTCGCCCGGTCCAGGGTCACCGGCACCGAGGCGCTGCCGAGGTTGCCGAAGTCGGTGTACGTGCGGTGCAGGCGCGCGTTCGGCAGGCCGAGCCGTTGGTCGAGGTCGGTCAGGAGCACCCCGTTGGGCTGATGCGGAATGAAATGACGGACCTCCTGCGGGGCGGTGCCGGTCCGACTCAGCAGAGTCGCCACCGCCGGCGGGACTTCGTCGATAACGAACTCGCGTACCGCCCGCCCTTCCATCCGGAACAGATGATCACCGCTGGTGATCGCGTCATGTGTTATGGGTGACCGGGTGCCGCCGGCTTCGATCCGGATCAGCCGGTGTGCGTCGCCCCGACTGCGGAGTTCGAAATCGATCACCCCGTACCGGTCGGGGACGGCGCCGACAACCGCCGCGCCCACCCCGTCACCGAGCAGAATTGCCGTGCGCCGGTTGCTGAAGTCGAGGCTGCGCGAGTAGAGATCGGCGGAAGCGATCAGGACGCGGGCCTCCGGGCGGGTCAGCAGCAGCCCGCGCGCCAATGCCAGCGCGTAGACGAAGCTGCTGCACGTGACGTTGATGTCGAAGCACGCCGCCCGGTGGGCGCCGAGCAGATCCTGCACGAGGTACGAAGTCGGGGGCAGGGGATGGTCCCCGGTCGACGTCGTGACAATCAGATAATCAATGTCGGCGGCATTTGTGCCGGCCTGGGCGAGGGCCGCGACGGATGCTTTTGCCGCAAGGTCGGAGGTGGCCTCGTCCGGGGCCGCGAAACGGCGATTCCGGATGAGCGTCTTCCGTATTATCCATTCCGGGTCGACCCCGACGCGGGCCGCCAGATCCTCATTTCCCACCTCCTCTTTCGGAAGGTAGGAACCGGTGCCCAGTACGCCGACTGAAATGTGAGCCACGGATTTCTGTTCCTCTCGCCTGTCGAGCCTGCGTGACCCGGGGTCGGGTGGGAGCGCAGGTCTGGCCGCCCCGCCCGGCTGCTGGCCGGGCGGGGGCGTGCGCGGACGTGGATGCCGAGCTCGTGGCCCGTTCCGGTTCCGTACGCCAAGGGTGGAACACATCTGGAGCGTTATCCAGTGCAGCGTCATCCTGGTACTTCGGAAACCCCCAATCCGCGATGTACCTGATGCGCGGGTCAGCCGTCGGCGGGTCATGTGGTATAGGTTGCCGGCCCGCGCCGATAACTACCCTCCGTATAGACCAGTGTTAGTGGCACACCTACCCCCGAGGTTGCATAATGAGGCGTGGCATATCCGGCTCACGGCTGGGTAGGATCCGATTCGCCGCCTGGCTGCAGAGCTGCTTGCGGGGAAATTGGAGGTTTTCGAGTGGAAATCGACAGCGGTGAACGTCTGCGATTCCCGGACCAAGCCAGGGCGGGGCATATTGCCGACGCGGTGAGCAGCGACGTCGTTTCCGGCGAGCCCGTCTGGATCATCCTCGACGTCGAGGGCACCGTCGTGCCCACCGAGTACGTGCACGCGACCCTCTTCGACCACGCCCGGGCGGGGCTGGCCGGTTGGATCACCCGGAACCTCGACACTCCGGCGGGCCGCGACGCCCTCGCCGCCGTCCGCCGGGCGGCCGGGCTGGCCGACTCGGCGGGCCCTGACGAGATCATGACCGTCCTGCTCGCCTGGATCGACCAGGACCGCAAGGAACCGGCGCTGAAGGTCCTGCAGGGCCACGTCTGGCAGGAGGGCTACGCCAGCGGCGAGCTGCGTACGCCGCTGTTTCCGGACGTGATCCGCGCGCTGCGCCGTTGGCGGGCGGCCGGGCATCGGCTCGGGATCTTCTCGTCCGGATCTGTCGCGGCCCAGCGCGCGGTCCTCTCCCGCACCGACGCGGGCGACCTGCGGGACCACTTCGCCGTCCACTTCGACCCCCTCGGCGTCGGGGCCAAGCGCGAACCCGACGCCTACCGCGCCATGCGCGCGCGGCTCACCCCGGCCGGCCGCGCCGGCGACGGCGGAGCCGACGGTGCGCCCCCACCCGTCTTCCTCTCCGACGTGCCGGCCGAACTCGACGCCGCCGTCGCCGCGGGCTGGCGCGCGGTCGGGGTGGCCCGCCCCGGCGAGCCCTACGGGAACGCCGACTTCGGACCGCACCAGGTCGTCCGGGGCTTCGACGACATCGACGGGGTGCGGCGGTGACCGCCGTGCCGGTCCGGGCGCCCGAGGTGGGCGACGCCGGACGGATGCTCGCCGCCGAGTCGGCCCGGTACGCGGCGCTGGGCTGGATGCGGGGCACCTCGGGGAACCTCTCCGTGCGGCTCAGCGCCGACCCGCTGGTCCTGGCGGTCACCGCGAGCGGGCTCGACAAGGGCGAACTCACGGCGGCGGACATCGTGCTGGTCGACCGGGACGGCGCCGCCCTGCCCGACCAGCCGGGGCCGGCGCGGCGACCCTCGGCCGAGGCCGGGCTGCACGCCCGGATCGCCGCGGTCACCGGGGCCGGGGCGGTCGTCCACCTGCACGCCCTCCCGGCGGTGCTCGCGGCCGAACGCTGGCCGGCCGGCGTCCCGCTGCGGGACCACGAACTCCTCAAGGGCCTCGGGCGGGGGGCCGACGGTGACCTGGTCACCGTGCCGGTCGTCCCGAACTCGCAGGACATGCGGGTGCTCGGGGACGCCTTCCAGAAGGTGTGGCGGCCGGACGTACCGGCGCTGCTCGTGGCCCGGCACGGCGTCTACGTGTGGGGCGACGATCTCCGCGCAGCCCGCCAGTACCTGGAGAGCCTCGAGTGGCTGCTGCGCTTCGTCACGGCGGCCGGATAGGGCAGACAACGATGGCCGAATGGTGCGAGGAGAAACCGATGTCTGATGCGTTTCCGTCGTGGAAGGTCCATCCCGCCGTCCCCGCGACCCGACGACCGCCGTCCCCGCGCCCCGCGCCGGCCGCCCAGGGCGGCCTGCGATGAAGGGCGCCGAGGGCGGTCGGCGCTTCTGGCGGCCGGACCTGTACATGCACGAACTCGGCCGGTTCCTCAGCGTTCGGCGGCAGCGCACCACCCCCGAGGTGGTCGGCCTGCCCACCGGGCGTCGCCGCCGCACGCCGGGCCTGCGGCGGGAGGAGGTCGCCGTGTTGGCCGGGGTGAGCCCGACCTGGTACACCCGCCTGGAACAGGGGCGCACCGCGGCACCGTCGATGGATCGCCTGCAGCGGCTCGCCGAGGTGTTCCGGCTCTCCGAGGACGAGTGGCGCTACCTCTACAAACTGCGCCGCCGCAACGAGTACCCGGAGCAGGAGCCGCCGCCGCGGCAGGTCGTGGAGCGGATGGCCCGGCAGGTGAACCAGTCGGTCGACCCGTACCCGATGCTGCTGATGAACGAGTACCAGGATCTGCTCGGCTGGAACCCGGCGGCAGTCGAGTGGTACAGCGACTTCGCGCGGCTGCCGCCGGCGCGGCGCAATCTGCTGTGGTGGGTGCTCACCGCGCCCGAGGCGCGGGAGAAGATCGTCAACTGGGCCGAGAACGCCGCGTGCATGGTGGCCCGGTTCCGGGTGGAGACGGCGAACTGGCTCGGTGAGCCGCGGCTGACCGAGCTGGTCGGCGTGCTGCGCGAGGTGAGCCCGCTCTTCCGCCGGCTGTGGGACGAGCACCACGTCACCACCGGCTCGACCCGCCGCTACACCGCCCGTCACCCCGAGCGGGGCGTCGTCGACATGCAGGCGGTGGTGTTGCAGGAGGCGCACGGCTCCTTGAACATCACGTACTTCCTGCCGGTCGACGAGAGCGCTCTGGCCGCGGACGAGAGTGGGTGGACCGCGCCGGCGCGGCTGGTCGCGTCACGCTGAGCGAGCCGCCGGTGGGGGGCGTCGGGCACGGGCCGGCCGCGCGGAGGGGCCGGCCCGAACCCGACGGTCGGGTCAGACGAGGCTGCCGTTGTTGCTGCCGATCTGCGCGGCGTTGGAGATGACGTGGTCGATCATCCCGTACTCCTTCGCCTCCTCCGCCGTGAACCAGCGGTCACGGTCGGAGTCGCGCTCGATCTCCTCGTAGGTGCGCCCGGTGTGGAAGGCGATGCGCTCGATCGTGGTCCGCTTGACGTAGAGCATGTTCTCCGCCTGGATCGCGACGTCGGCGGCCGTGCCGCCGATGCCGCCGGAGAGCTGGTGCATCATGATCCGGGTGTGGGGCAGCGAGTACCGCTTGCCCGGGGTGCCGCAGCAGAGCAGGAACTGCGCCATCGAGCCGGCGAAGCCCATCGCGATCGTGGCCACGTCGTTCTTGATGTACTGCATGGTGTCGTAGATCGCCATGCCGGCGCTGATCGAGCCACCCGGCGAGTTGATGTAGAGGTGGATGTCGCGCTCGGCGTCCGCCGCGGCGAGCAGCAGCATCTGGGCGCAAATGGTGTTGGCGGACGCGTCGTCGACCTGGGTGCCCAGGAAAATGATTCGCTCCTGGAGGAGCCGGTTGAACACCTGGTCGCCGAAGGACGACTGCTGCTGCTCGGCCCGCATCTGGTAGTCAAGCCCGGTCATGAACCCTGCCTTCTCGTTCGTCGCGTCACTGCTGGTTTCCCGAACGTTATGCTGCCGTACGTCGAAACCAATTCCCAACAGGTTCTGCTGACGGGAGATCTGCTGACAGCAGAAGCCGCCGCGCCCGAGGCGGCGCGGCGCGTCCGGATGCCGCGCCGACAGCGAACCGGCCGCCGCGGGCCCGGCGGGGCCCGAGCGGTCGGTCCGCCCGGCCGGGCCGGTGGTCAGCGGTGGACGGTGCCGCCGCGCCGCCGCCTCCCCACGGCGCACCTCCGCGCCGACCTGGTCGAGCAGGTCGTCGAGGGTGACCGCGAGAGCGCGGCAGACCGCGGCCAGGACCTCGGAGGACAGCTCCTTACGCCCCAGCTCCACCTCGGACAGGTACGGCACGGAGACGTCCGCGGCCGTCGCCACGTCGCGGAGCGTACGCCCCTGGGCCAGCCGGATCCGGCGCAGGACGGTGCCGATGGCCTGGCGCAGCAGGGGCATCTCGTTCCGCCCTTCCGCCGAAAGGTCATGGGCCGGCGCCTGCGGTAGCCGGCCGGCAGCGCCGCACGCGGGCAGGTCGCACTCTAGCACGCTTCGATCGATGGAATGCCTTCTCCTGCTGTTCCGTCCGATCGGTTTCCCGTCCTGGTAACGCCCAGCATGGTCGCGGAAAGACCAGGTTTCCTGTGCGCTGGATAGGAATCCCGGAATGGCCGAGTCTTGCAACATCCAGGCGGCGCGGGGCGTCAGCCCGCCGATTCCGGATTCTGGCCAACGACCTTGGGAGCCCTTTTTGTCTGCCATGCTTCCTGTTCCGCTGACGGCCCACCAACAGGACATCTGGGCGGCTCACTCGCGTTTTCCGGAACTCAACCAGTTCAACTGCTTCATCTACGACCGGTACACCGGCGAGGTCGACCTGGCGCTGCTCGCCGACTGCCTGGTCCGGGCCGTCGAGCGCAACGACGCCCTCCAGCTCCGCTTCGACGAACGCGACGGGGAGCCGTACCAGTGGCGCCAGGCGTGGACCCCCGAGGTCGAGGTGGTCGACCTGCGCGACGCGCCGGACCCGGCCGCGGCCTGCGCCGAGTGGATGCGCGAGTCCTTCTGCCACCCGTTCGACCTGCGCCGGGACCCGCTGATCCAGCTCCGCATCCTGCGCGAGACCGACACCGTCACCTACGCCTACGTGCAGTACCACCACATCCTCACCGACGCGTGGGGGATCAACCTCTACATGTGGCAGGTCCGCACCGACTACGCCCACGTGCTGCGCACCGGCGCGCCGGCGCCGCTGGACCCGCCCTCCTACCTGGCGTACGCCGAGCGGGAGCGTGGCTACCCGGACAGCCCCGAGTACGGGGCGGCCAGGGACTTCTTCCGCACCTACCTCGACGGCGCCGAACCGGCGCTGTTCGGCCGCCGCGCGCCGAACGGGGCCCGGCGTTCGGTCACCGAGACCTTCCTGATCCGGCGGGAGGTGATCGACCGGATCCGGGCCCGGGGCGAGTCCCCGTTCGGGTTCGTCTCCGCGGCGATCTCCCTCTACCTCTCCCGGGTGCTCCGGGCCGACGAGGTCATCCTGGGCGTGCCGGTCGCCAACCGGCTCGACGCCACCGAGCGGGACGTCGTCGGTCACTTCGCCAACACCCTGCCGATGCGGCTCGCGCCCAGCCCCGACAAGACCATGCGCGAGCTGGTCGCCGAGGTCCGCTCGGCCACCCGGGCGCTCAAGCGGCACGAGCGCTTCTCCCTCGGCTCGCTCCTGCGGGCCCTGCGCCGCCACGGCGCCGGCCACCCGCAGCTGTTCGACGTGACGCTGTCGTACATGCGCTGGTCGCCGCCGGTGGAGATCCCCGGCCTGCGCTACCGGACGGTGGCCCAGAACCCGCCGCACGACCTGGACACCCTCGCCGTGCTGGTCAACGAGATGGACGAGGTCAGCGACGTCGCCGTCGAGGTCGGGTACGCCGTCGACGTCTTCGACGACGACCTGCCGCCCGCGGCCGTGGCCGGGCACCTGAGCGCGATCATCGAGCAGGCCGCCGCCGCGCCGGACGCGCCCCTGCGGACCATCGACATGCTCTCCGACGCCGAGCGGCACACCGTGCTGCACGCGCACAACGACACCGCGGCCCCCTTCCCGGACCAGGCCACCCTGCCCGGGCTGATCGCCGGGCAGACCGCCCGCGCCCCGGAGCGGGTCGCCCTGGTCGACCAGTTCGGCGCGGAGACCACGTACGCCGAGCTGGACGCCTGGACCGGGCACCTGGCCGCCGCCCTGCGGTCCGCCGGGGTCCGGCCCGGACACCGGGTGGCCGTGCTGGCCCGGCGCGGCCCGCAACTGGTCGCCGCCGTGCAGGCCGCCCAGCGGGCCGGGGCGGCGTACGTCCCGGTGGACCCGGACCACCCGCCGGCCCGCGTCGCGTACCTGCTGGCGGACAGCCGGCCCACCGCGGTCCTGGTCGGCGACGACGTCGCCGTGCCCGACCTGCCGCAGGGCTGCGCCGTGCACCGCGTCGGCCGGCCCGGACCGGCGGCCGGCCCCGCCGCGCCGACGGGCCCCACCGCCGACGACCTCGCGTACGTCATCTACACCTCCGGCTCCACCGGCCGTCCCAAGGGGACGATGGTGGAGCACCGGTCGGTGGTGAACCGGCTGACCTGGATGCAGCGGAAGTACCCGATCGGGGCCGACGACGTTCTGCTGCAGAAGACGCCGGCCACGTTCGACGTGTCGGTGTGGGAGCTGTTCTGGTGGGCGCTGGCCGGGGCGCGGCTGGCGCTGCTGCCGCCCGGCGCGGAGAAGGACCCCCGGGAGATCCTGCACCACGTCGCCGAGCGGCGGGTCACCGTCATCCACTTCGTGCCGGCGATGCTCGGCCCCTTCCTCGACCTCCTCGACGGCTCCCCGGAGCTGGCCGCCCGGGCGGCGAGCCTGCGGTACGTCTTCTGCTCCGGCGAGGCCCTGCCCCCGGCCCGGGTGGAGCAGTTCAACCGGATCTTCGCCGGGGCGTCCGCGCCGCTGCTGGTCAACCTGTACGGGCCGACCGAGGCGACCGTCGACGTCTCCTGGTACGACTGCCCCACCGGCGCCGGGCCGGTCGAGCGGGTGCCGATCGGGCGGCCGATCGACAACATCCGGCTCTACGTGCTCGGTCCCGGTGACCTGCCGCAGCCCGTCGGCGTCCCCGGCGAGCTCTGCGTCTCCGGCGTCGGGGTGGCCCGGGGCTACCTGGACCGGCCCGAGCTGACGGCCGAGCGGTTCGGGACCGACCCGTTCGTCCCGGGGCAGCGCCTCTACCGCACCGGGGACCTGGTCCGCCGGCTCGCCGACGGCACCCTGGAGTACCTGGGCCGCCTGGACGGGCAGGTGAAGATCCGCGGCAACCGGGTCGAACTGGGCGAGGTCGAGCAGGCGTACGCCGCGCTCCCGGCGGTGCGGGACGTGGTCGTGGTGGACCGGCAGGCCCCCGGCCGGGGCACCCACCTCGTCGCGTACTACCAGGCCGACGAGGAGCTGGACCCGACGTGGCTGCGCGAGCAGGTCGCCCGGGTCCTGCCCGAGTACATGATCCCGGCGTACGTCCGGCGGCTCGACCGGATCCCGCTGAGCGCCAACGGCAAGGTCGACCGGCGGGCCCTGCCCGAGGTCGTGGCGGCCACGGACCGGGCCGGCGCGGACGCGCCCCGCAACGCCGTCGAGGCGACGCTGCTGGAGGTCTGGACCCGGGTGCTGAACGTCGGCGCCGTCGGCGTGCACGACAACTACTTCGCCGTCGGCGGCGACTCGATCCTCATGCTCCGGGTCCGGGCCGAGGCGGAACGGCGGGGCCTGTACGTGCGCCTCGGCGACATGGTCCGGTACCCGACGATCGCCGGGCTCGCGCCGCACGTCGGCACCGCCCCGGCCGAGCCGGTCACCGGCGTTGCCCCGTTCGCGCTGGTCTCCGACCGTGACCGGCCCCGGCTGACGGGGGCGGCCGACGCGTACCCGACCGGCCAGGTCAGCCTCGGCATGCTCTACCACAGCCGAGAGCACGAGGTGTCCGCCGTCTACCACGACGTCTTCCGGTACACCGTCAAGGTGCCGTGGGACGAGGCGGCGTTCCGGGCCGCGTTCGCCGCGCTGCGCGAGCGGCACCCCGTCCTGCGCGCCTCCTTCGACCTCGCGGGCTACTCGGAGCCGCTGCAGGTGGTGTGGCCGGACGCCGACCCGGGGCTGGAGATCGTCGACCTGCGCGAGACGGCCGAGGACGTCGCCGAGCGCGCGGTGCTGGCCCACGTCGAGCAGCGGCGCTTCCACCGGTACGAGTTCGAGCGCCCGCCGCTGTACCTGTTCCGGGCCCACGTCCGCCCCGAGCACGTCGACCTGGTGTTCAGCTTCCACCACGCCCTGCTCGACGGGTGGAGCGCCGCCAGCCTCGTCACCGAGCTGCTCACCGACTACCTGCGCCGGACCGGCGTCGAGGTGGCCCCGCCGCCCCCGGCGCCGACGGTCTCCGTCGCCGACCACGTGGCCGCCGAACGGCGGGCCCTCGCCGCGGAGGGCACCCGCGCCTACTGGCGGGACCTGCTCGCCGACACCGAGCCGACCCGGCTCGACGGGTGGCGGGCCCACGAGGCACCCGCGCCGCCGGAGCTGGTGATGCTGCACGTCCCGCTGCCGCCGCGGACGGAGAAGGCCGTGCGGGAGCTGTCGGCGAGCCGGGGCCTGCCGGTCAAGTCGATCCTCTTCGGCGCGTACTGCCTGACGCTGCGGCTGTTCGGCGGACGCGAGGACGTGGTGACCGGGATGGTCACCCACGGCCGCCCGGAGCTGGCCGAGGCGGAACGCATCGTCGGGATGTTCCTCAACACCATCCCGGTGCGACTGCGCCCCGGGCAGGACACCTGGCTGGCCGCCGCCCGGGACGCCTTCCGGCAGGAACAGGAGAGCCACCCGCACCGCCGGTACCCGCTCGGCGCGATCCAGCGCGACCGGGGCGGCTCGGTGCTGGAGACCGCCTTCAACTACGTGCACCTGCACGTGCTGGCGCCGCTGCTCCGGCTGCCCCAGGTGGAGCTGCTGGACCTGCGGGTCTGGGAGGAGACGAATTTCAGCCTGCTGGTCAACGCGATCGTCGACCCGGTCGACGACCAGATCACGCTGCGGTTCGACGCGGACGGGGCCACGGTCAGCCGGGCCCAGGCGCAGCTCTTCGCGGACACGTACCTGCGGCTGCTGGACCGGCTGACCACCGCGCCGGACGAGGCCCCCGACCTGGGCTTCCTCGCCGCACCGGCCCCGCTGGCGGAGCCGGGCGAGCCGCTCGACGTGGTCACCCGGTTCCGCGACCAGGCGCGGCGGACGCCGGACGCGGTCGCGGTCAGCGGGTACGACGGCGCCTGGACCTACCGCGACCTGGCGCTGCGGGTCGACCGGGTGGCCCGGCGGCTGCTCGCGGCCGGCGTCCGGCCGGACGAGGGCGTCGGTATCGTCATGGACCGCTCCCCGGAACTGGTCGCGGTGCTGATGGGGGTGGCGCGCTCCGGGGCGGCGGCCGTCCCGCTCGACGTCACCTACCCCCGCGACCGCCTCGCCGTGATCGTCGGGGACGCCCGGCCGCGCTTCGTCGTCGCCGACGCCGGCTACGCCGACCTGGCGACGGAGCCCGGGACGCTGATCCCGGCCGACGAGATCCTCGCCCCCGACGCGGCCGACGGCACCGAGGTGCCCCCGGTCGCGGTGGACCTGGAGAGCGTCGCCTGCGTCCTGTTCACCTCCGGCTCCACCGGGCGGCCCAAGGGCGTGCAGCTCACCCACCGGCTCTGGGCGAACTACGTGGACTGGCAGGTGCGCGCGACCACCGGGGCGCCCGGCGCGGTGACGTTGCAGTTCGCGCCGCTGAGCTTCGACGTGTCGTTCCAGGAGATCTACTCCACCCTGGCCGGCGGGGGCAGCCTCCGGATCGTCTCCGACGCCGACCGGCGGGACCCCACCGTCCTGCTGCGCCTGCTCGACTCCGCCGGGGTCGGCCGGGTCTTCCTGCCGTACGTGGCGCTGCAGCAGCTCGCGGAGGCCGGCGACGCGCTCGGCGTCCGGCCGCGCGAGCTGCGGGTGATCATCTCCTCCGGCGAGCAGCTGCGGGTCACCGACGAGATCCGCCGGTTCTGCGCCGCCCTGCCCGGCACGGTGCTGGAGAACCAGTACGGCCCGACCGAGACGAACCTGGCCAGCACGTACCTGATGAGCGGCGATCCGGCGACGTTCCCGGCGCTGCCGCCGATCGGGCTGCCGATCGACGGGACCGAACTGCACGTGCTCGGCCCCGACCGCCGGCCCCGCCCGGTGGGCGCGGCCGGGGAGATCTACCTCGGCGGGGACTGCCTGTCCCGGGGCTACCACGACCGGCCGGACCTGACCGAGGAGCGGTTCGTGCCGCACCCGTTCCGCCCCGGCGCCCGCCTCTACCGCACCGGCGACCTGGGCCGGCTGCTCCCCGACGGCAACGCGGTCTGGCTGGGCCGGATCGACACCCAGGTGAAGATCCGGGGCTTCCGGGTCGAGATCGCCGAGGTGGAGCTGGCGGTGCTGCGGGCCGCCGAGGGGCACCCGGGCGTCCGCGAGGTCGCCGTGGTCGCCCGGCGGCGGGAGGGCCTGGACGCGTACCTGGTCGCGTTCCTCGTCGGCGAGGCCACCGACGAGGAGCTCGACGACATCCGCCGGCGGACCCGCGCGCAGCTGCCCGAGCACATGGTGCCCAGCGCGTTCGTGCCGCTGGCCGGGCTGCCGCTGACCCCGAGCGGGAAGCGCGACGACGCGGCCCTGCGGGCGATCCCGCTGACCGCCACCGCCGCCGGCACCGGGCGGGCCCCCCGCGACGGGTACGAGCGGGCGCTCTGCGAGATCCTCGCCGACATCCTGGAGCTGCCCGAGGTGGGCATCGACGACAACTTCTTCGACGTCGGCGGCACCTCCGTCAGCGCCATGCGGCTGGTGGTGACCATCGAGAAGCGGTACGGGGTGAGCGTCCCGCTCGCCGCGCTGATCACCACGCCGACCGTGGCCGAGCTGGCCGAGCGGCTACGGGAGCGGTCGGCGCACCTGACCTTCGACCCGGTGGTGCCGATCCGGACGACGGGGTCGCGCCCGCCGCTGTTCCTCGTCCACCCGCTCGGCGGGAACGTGCTCTGCTACGTCCGGCTCGCCCGGCACCTCGGCCCGGGCCAGCCGGTGTACGCGCTCCAGGCCGCCGGGGCCGACCCCGGGACGGAGCCGCTGGGCAGCGTCCCGGAGCTGGCGGCGAGTTACCTGGCGGCGATCCGCCGGGTCCGGCCCGACGGGCCGTACGTCCTGGGCGGCTGGTCGTTCGGCGGCTTCGTCGCCCTGGAGATGGCCCACCAGCTCCGCCGGGAGGACCCGGCCGCCGTCGACCGGATCCTCCTGCTCGACTCGATCGCGATGGGGCCGGACGCCGCCACGCACGCCCCGGAGAGCTCCCTGCTCGAGTGGTTCTTCTGGGAGCTGCTGTGGTTCGAGCGGGGGGACACGCCGACCGAGACCATCCCGGCGGAGCTGACCACCGCCGAGGAACGGTTCGACTTCATCGTCCGCCGGGCGGTGGAGACCGGGGTGCTGCCCCGGGGCAGTTCCCGGGGTGCGGTCCAGCGCCTCTACGACATCTTCCGCGCCAACTGGAACGCCCTGCTGGCGTACCGGCCGGAGCCGATCGACCAGGACGTCCTGCTGCTGCGCGCCACCGGGACGCTGCCGGACGCGCTGCTGCCGATGCACCGGGCGGGGGACAGCCAGCATTCCGACCCGAGCAACGGACTGAGCGGGTGGACCACCCGTGAGCTGCGGGTCGTCGACGTACCCGGAGACCATCTCGTGCTCTTGGAGGAACCACACGTGAACGTCACGGCCAACATCCTCGCCGACCTGCTCGACGCGGGCGGGCGGCAGCCGTCCGGGACGGGGCGGCCGGCATGAGCGGGCACCGGGCGATCATCGCCGGTGCGGGCATCGGCGGGCTCACCGCGGCGGTGGCCCTGCAACGCCTCGGATACGAGGTGGAGGTCTACGAACGGGCCGCCGAGCTGCGGCCGGTCGGCAGCGGGCTCGCCTTCACCTGCAACGCCCTCACGGCGCTGCGCTCCGCCGGCATCCACCTGGACCTCGAGCGGACCGCCCGCCGATGGAACGCGCTGACCTTCAAGACCCGCCGGGGCCGGCCGATCCGGACCATCCACTACCAGCACTTCGTGGAGCGGTTCGGGGTGCCGATGCTGGCGGTGCACCGGGCCGACATCCAGTCGTCGCTGCTGGCCCAGCTCGACGGCAGCCCGGTCAGCTACGGCGCCACCGTGACCGGCTACGCCCGGGACGGCGCCGGGGTGCGGGTGACCTTCAGCAACGGCATGGAGAGCAGGGGAGACCTGCTCGTCGGCGCCGACGGGTTCCACTCGGCGGTCCGGCGGCAGGTGGTGGGCCCGGAGCAGCCCCGCGACGGCGGCTACATCTGCTGGCTGGCCACCCCGACCTTCGCCCACCCGGTGGTCACCCCCGGCTACGCGGCGCACTACTGGGGGCGCGGCGAGCGGTTCGGCCTGGCCGACATCGGCGGCGGGCGCGTCTACTGGTGGGGCACCAAGAACATGCCCCCGGACCGGGCGCGGGACTGGAAGGGCGACAAGGCGGAGATCGCCCGCACCTACGCCGGCTGGGCACCGGAGATCGGCGCGGTCATCGCGGCCACCCCCGAGGACGGCATCATCAACGTCCCGGCGCAGGACCGGCCGTTCGGCGAGCGCTGGGGCGACGGCCCGGTGACGCTGCTCGGCGACGCCGCCCACCCGATGATGACCAGCCTCGGGCAGGGCGCGAACATGGCCATCGAGGACGGGGTCGTCCTCGCTCGCTGCCTGGCGGACGCGCCCGACGTCGAGTCGGGGCTGCGCCGCTACGAGGACGCCCGCCGCCCGCGGACGAGGGCGATGGTCGAGGCGTCGCTGGCGCTCAGCCGCGTCGAGCAGCTGGACAGCCCGATCGGCACCCTGCTGCGCCGGCTCTACTTCCGGTTCGTCCCCGAGTCCACGTTGGACGCGCGGAACGCGCTCGCCCTCGACTTCGAAGGAGCGGCCCGTTGACATCCTCCCAGCCCTGAAGGGCCGGGATTCCCCTCGGTCGCCCGTGGGGTTTCCTGCTTCATCGCCGACTGCCCGCCCGGAGGGATTCCGTTGAGGTCTTACACCAGCTCCACAGGCGTTTTACCTGTCCGCCAGCCCGGCGGCCAGAAGGTTCCTCGCTGCGTTGACGTCCCGGTCATGGGTCACACCGCACGGGCAATCCCAGGACCGAATGCGCAACGGCAGGGACTCGGTCAACCGCCCACAGTCGGAGCACAGCTTGGACGACGGGAACCAGCGGCCCACCGCCACCAGGGTGCGCCCGTACCAGGCGGCCTTGTACTCCAACATGCTCCGCAGCTCCGACCAGGCCGCATCGGAGATCGCCCGGGCCAACCGGTGGTTGCGCAGCATGTTGCGCACAGTCAGGTCCTCGATCACGACCGTTTGAGTCTCACGGACGAGTCGAGTCGACAGTTTGTGCAGGTGGTCCCGTCGCCGGTCGGCGATCCGGGCGTAAATCCGGGCCACCCTCACGCGGGCTTTGGCCCGGTTGGCCGAGCCTTTCTCCTTGCGGGCCAGGTCCCGCTGGGCTTTGGCCAGCTTCCGCCGGTCGGCCCGCTCGTGGCGGGGGTTGGTGACCTTCTCCCCGGTGGACAATGTCACCAGGCTGGTCAGCCCCGCGTCGACGCCGACCGCCGTGTCCACCGGTGGAAGCGGTTGAACGGTCGGGTCCTCGACGAGCAGGGACACGAACCAGCGGCCGGCCGCGTCGCGAGACACGGTGACGGTGGACGGTATGGCACCGTCGGGCAGCGGACGCGACCACGCGATGTCCAGCGAGGCGTCCATCTTCGCGAGAGTCAGTTTCCCGTCCCGCCAGCGGAACGCCGACCGGGTGTACTCGGCGGTGGCCCGGGACTTCCTCTTGGACTTGAACCGGGGGTATCGGGCGCGCTTGGCGTGAAACGCCGCGTAGGCGGCCTGCAGATGCCGCAACGCTTGCTGCAGTGGAACGCTGGACACCTCGTTGAGGAACGCCAAATTCTCCGTGCGTTTCCATTCGGTCAGGGCCGCTGACGATTCTGCGTAGCTGATCGTACGGCGTTCCGTGGCGTATGCGCGGGTCCGCATCTCGAGGGCTTTGTTGTAGACCAGGCGCACGCACCCGAAGGTGCGGTTGAGTTGTTCGGCCTGCTCAACGGTGGGATAGAAGCGGTACTTGTATGCCCGCTTCACCGCCCCACCCATATTTCACATGCTACCAGTCCATTGTGTTCCACGATTATTGAGGGGAGGGAGCGGCGTTTCCTCCTGGCCCTGAACGGCCGGGTTTCCACGCCGCAACTCTGATGACGTCCAGCACCGGCATCCGTACCCTCGACCGCCCGCTCAGCCCCGTCGAGAAGTGGTACTGGATCTGCGACCAGCTCTCCCCGCTCAACGTGGTCGCCCGGGGCCGGGTGGACGGCGACCTGCCGGTCCGGCTGCTCCGGGAGGCGCTGGACCTGCTCCAGTCCCGGCACCCGCTGCTGCGGGTGGCGGTCGCCGACGCCGACGAGCGCGAGCCCCGCCTGGTGCCCACCGGCGCGCACATCCCGCTGCGCCAGGTCGTGGCCGCCGCCGACGACGACGAGGAACGCTGGGTACGCGAGCTGAACGACCACGAGCTGGTCGAGCACATCGACTGGCGGACCGGGCCGCTGGCCCGCGCGGTGGTGGTCACCCACCCCGGCGACGACGGCGAGCCGGCCCGGCACGACCTGCTCCTGGGGCTGGTCCACTCGATCGCCGACGGCACCACCGTCCTCGCCCTGGCCCGCCAGTGGCTGGAGCTGGCGGCGGCGCTGCGCGGCGAGCCGGCGGCGACGGGGCGCGGCGCGGAGCGGATCCTGCCGCCGCCGGACGAGCTGCTCCCGGAGACCCACCGGGGCGAGGCGGGGGCCCGGCTGCTGACCGAGAAGCAGGAACGCGACCAGGCGGAGTTCGAGCGGTGCCGGCCGGCCCGGATCGAGCCGGAGCAGCCGGTCCCGTTCGAGCGGCGGCGCACCGCCCTGCTGCACCGCGAACTCACCCCCGCCCAGCTCGACGCCGTGGTGGCGGCGGCCGCCCGGGCCGGCGCGACGGTGCACGGCGCGCTGGCCGCCGCGATCGTCGCCGCGGTGGCCCGGGACACCCCGGGCGGCACGGACCACGTCGCGATCGGCTCCCCGATCACCTTCCGCGGCGACCTGGCGCCGCCGGTCGGCGAGCACGAGGTCGGCACGTACGTCGCCACCGTCGGGTCCGTGGTGCGGACCGCGCCGTTCTGGGAGATGGCCCGGCAGGTCAGCGCGGACGTGGCCGCGCGCCGGGCGCGGGGCGAGCACCTGAGCATGGTGAACCTGCTGCTCGGCGGCGGCGGGCCGCAGACCCGGGCCGAGTGGCGGGAGTTCCTGGAGTTCATGGAGGCGAACGGGCCGATCAACCTCTGCCTGTCCAACCTCGGCCGCCTCGACTTCCCCGACCGGATCGGGCCGTGGCGGGTCGCCGAACCCCAGTTCGTCACCGGCCTGTCCGTCAACGGGTACTTCGTCGCCACGGCCAGCACCAGCCACGGACGGCTGTTCTGGAACTTCACCTACATCACCGACGCCGTCTCGCACGAGCGGGCGCGCCGGCTGGCCGACGGGGCGCTGGACGCCCTGCTGGCCGCCCTCGACGAGCCCACGTCCTGACCTCGCCGCCCCCGGCGGGCCGCCCCGGATCGGGGCGGCCCGGCCCCGGGCTGCCCGCCGCACCTCCCTCCCCTCGACACGAAAGGCAGCACCGTGACAAGAAAAGCTCCACCTCCGGGGCCGACCGACCGCTGGGTGGTCGTGACCGGGTCCTCCTCCGGCCTCGGCCGCGCCTGCGCCCTGGACCTCGCCCAGCAGGGCTTCCGGGTCCTCGCCGGGGTGCGCAGCGGCGCCGACGGCGAGGCGCTGCGTCAGGCCGCCCCCGGCGGCGCGGTCCACCCGCTGATCCTCGACGTCACCGACGACGAGACCGTCGCCACCGCCGCGGCGCAGGCGGCGGACCTGGTCGGCCCGACCGGGCTCTGGGGCCTGGTCAACAACGCCGGCGTCGTCGTCTCCGCCCCGCTGGAGTGCGTGCCCCTCGACGAGTTGCGCCGGCAGTTGGACATCAACGTCGTCGGCCAGGTCCGGGTGATCCAGGCGTTCCTGCCGCTGCTGCGGCGGGCCCGGGGCCGGATCGTCAACGTCACCTCCGGCCTGGGCTCGCTCGCGCTGCCCTACATGGGCCCGTACGCGGCGTCGCAGTTCGCCAAGGAGGCGGTCAGCGACGCCCTCCGTCGGGAGCTGCGCCCCTTCGGGGTCTCGGTCAGCATCGTGCAGCCCGGCGCGATCTGGACCCCGATCTGGGACAAGACCCGCGAGGGGGCGCTGGGCAACCTCGACCGGGCCGACCGTGGGGTGGCCGACCTGTACCGGACCACCTTCGTGAACTTCCTCGGCGGCAACGAGGCCCTCGCCCGGGCCAGCAGGACGACCACCGGCGACTTCGCCGCCGCCGTCCGGGAGGCGCTGACCGCCGCCCGCCCGAAGACCCGCTACCCGATCGGGGCCGACGTCAAGAAGGCGCGGCTGATGCTGCGCCTGCTGCCCACCTCGGCGTTCGACAAGCAGCTCGCGCCGATCGTGACACCCCCGGCCGCGACCGCCGGCGAGCCCGTCGCCACCACCAGGTGAGGAGCACACCGTGACCGACCACACCAGCAACAAGCTCGTCCTCGGCGAGGAGCTGATCTCACCGCTGCACCCGCTCTACGACGGGCTGCGCATCGAGGGGCCCGCCCGCCCGGCGTACCGGTCGCCGGACCACCCGGTCTGGGTGGTGACCAAATACCAGGACGCCAGGACCGTGCTCGCCAGCCCGCACGTGCGCCGCAGTCCGGGGGAGGCCGGGCGGCTCTTCGCCCGGACGATGGGGTACGAGCGGCCGGCCATCGGCGGCGCCCTGCTCGGGCACATGCTCAACGCCGACCCGCCGGACCACACCCGGCTGCGGGCGTTGATCGCCAAGGCGTTCACGATGCGCCGGGTCGAGCGGCTGCGCCCGGTGGTCGAGCGGATCACCGACCAGCTCCTCGACCAGATCGCCGACCAGGACCAGGTCGACCTGATGGCCGCCTTCTGCTTCCCGCTGCCCCTCATGATCATCTTCGAGCTGATCGGGGTGCCCGCCGAGGACCGGGAGAAGTTCCGGGAGTGGGGCGAGCGGCAGGGCACCCCGCTCACCTGGGCCGAGGCCGAGGAGCTGACCGGGGAGCTGACCGCGTACCTCGAACAGCTCATCGCCCACAAGCGGGCCCACCCCGCCGACGACCTGCTCACCGGGCTCATCCAGGCACGGGACAACGACGACAAGCTCAGCGACCCCGAACTCGTCGGCATGACCTATTTGATGATCATGGCCGGGTTCGAGACCACCATGAACCTGCTCGGCAACGGCCTGCTCACCCTGCTGCGCCACCCCGACCAGCTCGCCGAGGTCCGCGCCAACCCGGAGCTGCTGCCGCAGGCCCTGGAGGCGTACCTGCGCTACGACGGCCCGGTCGTGGCCTGCATGCTGCGCTTCACCACCGGCCCGGTCGAGCTGCGCGACGTCACCATCCCGGCCGACTCCTTCGTCCTGGTCAACCTCACCCTCGCCAACCGCGACCCGGAACGCTACGCCGACCCGGACACCTTCGACATCCACCGCCAGATCGAGGGGCACCTCGCGTTCGGCCACGGCGTGCACTACTGCATCGGCGCGCCGCTGGCCCGCATGGAGGGCCAGGTCGGCATCGCCCGCCTCCTCGAACGCTTCCCGCACCTCTGCCTCGCCGTGCCGCCGGAGGACCTCCGCTGGCTCGACACCACGTTCCTGCGCGCCCTCACCAGCCTGCCCGTCCACCTCAAGGGAGCCTGACTTGACCGACACGCCTATCGCCCGTACCCCCGCCGAGCAGGCCCTCCTGCGCAACCTCGACCTGCTGGTCGACGGCAAGATCTCCGACTGGGTGAACCTCTTCACCCCCGACGGGGTCCTGGAGTTCCCGTACGCCCCGCCCGGCTGGCCGGACCGGTTCCAGGGCCACGCGGCGATCCACGACCACATGCGCAAGTTCCCCGAGCACCTGTCGGTGACCTTCCACAACATCCGGTTCCACCCCGTCAGCGACCCGGAGCTGGTCATCGCCGAGTTCGACGGCGAGGGGACCGTGCTCAGCTCCGGGCGCGCCTTCCGGCAGACCTACATCTCCGTGATCTGGACGCAGGACGGGCGGATCACCCGGTACCGCGACTTCTGGAACCCCGTCCAGCTGATGGAGGCCCTGGGCGGCGCCGAGGCGGCGACCCGCGCCGTACAGAGCTGACCCCCGCCCCGACCGGCAGCCACGAAAGGCCTCCCCATGCCGTCGCGTCCCACCGTTGTCCACCACCACTTCGCGAACCCGCCCGCCGCGGCCGCGGCCGACCAGCAGCGGCTGCTGGCCCGGCGCACCACCCGGGGCGCCCGGCTGCGCGCCGGCGAGCCGGGTGACGGGCCGCTGCCGCACTGGGCGGCCCGTCGCTTCCCCGTGCTGGCCGCGCTCGCCCCGGTGATGACCTCCACGGAGGGGGAGATCACCTACCCGGGCGACCCGATGTGCCTCTACACGGCGCTCAGCGTCACCGTCGACGAGGCGCTCACCTCCGCCGCCCGGGGCCCCCGGCCGGACGCGCCGTTTCCGGACCTCTGCCCCGACTGGGGGCGCAGGCCCGACACCGCGTACCGGCTGGGCGCCGAGCACGGACCGCGCCCGTGGCGGCCGGACGACCCCAACACCGACACCACCGTCTTCGACCCCCGCGTCTGGGACGACCGGGCGCGGGCGGAACTACAGGCGGAGGTCCGCCGCCGGCAGCCCCGCGTCTTCCTGGTCAGCACCGTCTCCCCCGGTCACCGGTACGCCCTGGAGATGGCGCGGATCGTCAAGCGGGAGGTCCCCTCCTGCCTGGTCGTCTTCGGCGGCCGGCACATCGACGAGACGATCCGGTACGTCCCGCAGGGCGACAGGCTGGCCCTGGAGTACAGCAGCACGGTGCGGGCGATCGACGACGGCCGCTGCGACCCGGTGGTGGACCTGCTCGTCGCCGGGGACGGCTACTTCGCGCTGGCCCTGCTCATGCGGGCGATCGCCCAGGCGATGGACCTCGACGACCGGTCGGTGGGCGTGCCCGAGGTGGTGGCGATGCTCGACCTGCTCGGCTCCGCCGGCGAGCGGGTCCCCAGCACCTCGCTGATCTGCGCGCTCACCGAGGAGGCGGTGCACGCCTTCCCGATCAGCGGGCCCCGCTACGACCTGGGGGAGCTGCCCTCGCCGTACCAGGGCTTCGCCATCCGGGCCCGGTTCCCGATCTTCCCCCGCCCGGACGGCACCCCGTCCCGGACCGCGCACATGATGGTCTCCAACGCCTGCCCGTACCACTGCTCGTTCTGCTCGGAGGCGGCCACCCTCTCCGGCGGCCTGCGCCGCTTCGGCCGCGACCCGGCCGCCGCCGCGCTCGAACGGGTCTGCGAGTACGTCAGCTACGGCGCGGAGGCGGTCTTCTTCGACGACTCGATCTTCTGGAGCGGCAACTTCCCCAACATCCGCGCGTTCTGCACCGCCCTGACCCAGGCACGGTCGGCCGAGCGGATCGAGGACCTGCCGCAGCGGTGCCGGCACTGGATCACCACCGACGACGCGCTCGCCCGCCTGCGGCAACTGCAGTTCGGCTGCCAGGTCACCGCCGACCTGATGACGACCCTGCACAAGGAGTCCGACGTCCAGGAGATCCTGACGCTCATGCGCGAGGCCGGCTGCACGTACGTCTACATGGGCATCGAGAGCCTCTCGGCGCAGGTCATGGACAACGTGCACAAGAACGTCCGGCGGGTCGAGGGCTTCGGCTGGGAGAACAAGGTCCGCACCGCCCTGGAGCGCATCCGCGACGCCGGCATCCCCGTCGGCAGCTCCGTCCTGTTCGGGCTGCACGGTGAGGACCAGGCCAGCATCGCCGAGACCATCGAGGGGGTGGGGCGGCTCATCGACGACGGGCTGCTCGTGCTGGCCAGCCCCAACATCCTCACCTACCATCCGGCGACCGCCATCACCCGGATGCACGGCGTCGCCGACCAACTCGACTACCACTCCCCGAAGGTGGAGAACCGCCCGCCGTACACCTTCTTCGAGGAGGCGTTCCCCGGCGTCGTCTCCCGGCAGCTCGACGAAGCCGACATCTGGCACATCCACCAGATGACGGAGAAGAGATGGGGATCGCAGCGCAACTCGGCAGCCGCCGACGAGATGTACGCCGCTCCGACCGGAGCCTAGGAAGAACCGGACCTGCCGAGAAAGGAACCCCTCGTGGACTCCATCCTGGACGACCTGCGGGCCATCGTCGCCGAACGGGGACGATCCGTGCCCGACGAGGACTTCGCCATCCGCAGCCTCTGGCGCGTCGACCACCGCTCCCAGCCGACCGTGTACGAGCGGTTCATGGTCTACAGCTTCGTCATGGCGCAGACCGTCCGCCAGGGCTGCTCGTACGCGGACTTCGGCTCGGTGCGGATCGGCCCCTGGACCGACGCGCTGATCGGTCAGGACGCCCGGGAGGTGCGTGGCCTCAGCGTCGAGGAGGACATCGCCATCCTGGACGCGGCCTTCGGCGCGCTGCCGCGGCGGCCGGCCGAGACGCACGTCATCGACGGCCGGCCCGAGCAGAAGGCGCTGCGCCGGGCCGAGCTGATCGTGGGGGAGACGATGCGGCTGCTCGCCCACGGCGGCCGGCGGGTCGCGCAGATCGGGGTGATGGGCAACCTCATCCACCACCTGCGCGGCGAGGACGTCGATTTGACCGCCAGCGACTTCGACCCCGACCTGATCGCCAACGGCATCCTGGGCGTGTCCGTGGTCTCCGGCGACGAGAGCCCCCGGCTCGTCGCCGAGAGCGACGTCGCCCTCGTCTGCGGCGAGACCCTGGCCAGCCAGACCCTCGGCGAGCTGGTCTCCGTGGCGCGCGAGCACGGGACGAAGCTGGTCGTCTTCGCGGTGACCGGCTGCCACTTCGCCGAGGAGTACTGCCGGACCTTCGGCATCGACACGGTGATCAGCGAGCCGCAGCCACAGTACCTCTTCCAGGGCCCGTCGACCCTGGAGATCTACCGATTTGAGGCGAGAGGGCTGCCGTCTTCAGGCGGCAGGTGAATCGCTGCCCTGATGCTGCTCTGTTAGTTACGTGCCGTGCGTATACTGCGGCTGGAACGCAAGGCCGCCCGGCAGAAGCGGGCCCGCAATCCGTTCGAGCGTACGTCGAACCGTCTGCACCGCACCTACGACCAGATCGCAGGGTTACGCGCGAGAGCCAAGCGCCGCCGCTACGACTGGCAGCACAAAACCACCACGACTATCGCCGAGAGGCATCGTGGCGGTGGAAGAACTGCGGGTGAAAAACATGACCCGCTCTGCGAGAGGCACCATCGCCGAGCCGGGCCGCAACGTGCGGCAGAAGGCCGGGCTGAACCGGGTCATGCTCGACGAGGCCCACGCACGCACCGTTGAACTGCTGGCGTACAAGCTGGCCGAGCGGGGCGGGCAACTGCTGAAAGTGCCAGCAGCGTACACGTCGCAAACGTGCTCAACCTGCGGGCACCGTGACCCCCGCTCCCGTAACGGCGTCGCGTTCACCTGTACTTCGTGCAGGCACCTCGACCACGCCGATACCAACGCGGCCCTGAACATTCTCAACGCGGCCGGGCTTGGTCGTGTACGGACGTGGAGCCCGGCACCTGTGGGCTGCGAAGCGTCAACCACCCGGCGTGCCGCATGAGCGCCGCCAGGAATCTGCCCTCTTCAGGGGGCAGAGGAAGTCAACTGCTCGGGCTCGTCGGCTTCCAGCTACGCGTCCTCGGCACGCTGCTCTGGACCCGACTGATCACCATCGTGCTCGTGCTGGGGCTGACCCCCCTCGCCGTCCGCCTGCCGGCCCTGGCCTCCGTGGCCACCCTCGCCGCGGTCTGCCTGGCGCTCCTGTTCACCGAACTCGTCGTCCTGCGGCAGTCCCGGCACACGCTGCACGACGCCGTCAGGCGGGAGCGGGCCGCCCACGAGGCCCGCGAGACCGAGTGGAGACGCGAGCCGTACCGGTGACCGCTCTGTCGCGCGCGCCAGGCACACCAGCCGGCAGATTGTCCGGGGCAGACGTTAGCGTGCCCGCCATGGGAAGTGACAGCGACGCCGTCCCGGGCGAACCGCCGACGACCGGAACCGAGTTGACCACGTGGCGTACCTCGGGGCGGAGCCGGTCGGCTGGGTCGCGGTGGAGCCGCGGACGGCGTACCCCCGACTGCTGGGGAGCCGGACCGTGTGGAGCGGACGCCAGGAGGACAGGGCGGACGACGGAGTCTGGGCGGTGACCTGCTTCGTGACGCGCAAGGGTTACCGCGGGCGGGGGATCACCTACGCGCTGGCCGCCGCCACCGTCGGCTACGCGCGGGAGCGCGGCGCCCGGGCGCTGGAGGCGTACCAGATGCTCGCCCCGCCGGGCAAGGAGATCACCTGGGGCGAGCTGCCCGTCGGCGCCCGTCAGGTCTTCGCCGACGCCGGCTTCACCGAGGTGAGCCACCCCAGTCCGCCCCGCCCGGCGCGGCGCCGGCGCGAACTGGGCCGACGCCGCGCCGACACCCGGGCGAACTGGGTACGGTGCCGGTGTGGAGGTTGGATTCGCCCCGCCCGTGTCCGGCTCGTGGGCCACACCGGAGAACATGGTGCACGTCGCCCGCCGGGCCGAGCAGCTCGGATACCACTCGCTGTGGACGTTCCAGCGGCTGCTGGTGCCCGCCGACCTCGGCTGGAGCGAGACGTACCACAGCGTGCAGGACCCACTGACCACGCTGGCGTTCCTCGCGGCCCACACCGGGCGGATCCGGCTCGGCGTGGCGGTGCTCGACATGCCGTTCCTGTCCCCGGTGGTGCTGGCCAAGCAGGCCGCGACGCTGGACGTCCTCGCCGGCGGGCGGCTCGACGTCGGGCTCGGCCTGGGCTGGGCCGAGGAGGAGTACCAGGCCACGGGCGTGAGCCGGCAGGGGCGGGGCCGGCGGGCCGAGGAGTTCCTGGCCGTGCTGCGCGCCCTGTGGCGGGACGAGGTCACGGAGCACCGAGGGGAGTTCTACCAGGTTCCGCCGACGCGGATGCAGCCGAAGCCGGTGCAGCGTCCGCACCCGCCGATCCTGCTCGGCGGGCATGCGCCCGAGGCGCTGCGCCGGGCGGGTCGGCTCGCCGACGGCTGGGTCAGCGGCAGCCAGGCCGACCTGCGGGGCATCGGGGCGGCGGTCGCGACGGTCCGGGCCGTCGCCGCGGAGGCGGGCCGGGACCCGGACGCCCTGCGCTTCGTCTGCCGCGGCGCCGTCCGGGTACGCCCGGCGGGCCCGGCCGACCGCGAGCCGTTGACCGGCACGCTGGAGCAGATCCGGTCGGACCTCGGCAGGCTGGCCGAGGCCGGGATCACCGAGCTGTTCGTCGACCTGAACTTCGACCCGGAGATCGGCTCGCCCCGGGCGGACCCGTACGGGTCGCTGCGCCGGGCCGACGAGGTGCTCGACGCCCTCGCCCCGAACGGCTGACCCGGCACGCGCCGGACGGAACCGCCGCCAGCGGCCGGCGCGGTCAGCCCGGCGGGCCGAGCGTGCCCTCGGCGGCCGACCACGCCGACCAGCGGGTCACCGCGACCGCGACGACCGGCCCGTCCGGCGGCCGGTTAACGTACTGCGGGTACTTGGCGACCAACGCCGCGCGGGCCGCGTCCTCCTCCGCCGGGTCGTCCACGATCCGGCCGTGCCCGTCGAGCCGGACCCACCACAGCTTCGACCAGTCCTCGTCGTAGCAGTCGACGAGCAGGCACGCTCGCCCCGTCGCCCGGATGTTCTCCAGCCGGCGCAGCCGGCGGTGGCGCTTGGGCTTGTGGTCCACGGTGTGGTAGGCGACGTCGCCGAGCAGGGCGAAGCACACCGCCACCAGGTGGGGGCAGCCGTCGGCCCCGACGGTGGCCAGCCGGGCTACCCGGGCCGAGGCGACCCGGTCCCGCGTCGCGTCGCCGGTCACGACCGTTGCTAACCGCTGCTGCGCTCCACGTACGGCGCGCTCGGGTTGACGAGGTCCCAGAGTTTCGACGGCAGTTGGGCGACCGCGTCGGAGTACTGGCCCGGGGTGACGGCCTCGCGGAGGGTGTCGAACACCGCGCGCACGCCGGCCTCCGCCAGTGGCACGTCGACGCCGGCGCGCCCGCTGACCCGTTCCACGAACACGTCGCGCCCGAACTTCTCGGCGGTCTCGGTGGCCGCGAACGCGTAGCCCCGCAGGTCCTCGGGCAGCTGGTCGGCGAGGTCGCGGGCCTCGCCGCCGTCGATGCGTTCCGCCAGGGTCGTCAGGGTGGCCCGGGTGATGTCCGCCGCCTGCTCCGCCGACGTCCGTGCCCGCTTCGCCACCGAGCCGATGAAGTCCTCGCTGTTCACCTGTGGGGCCTCCTCGTCGGGCTGGGTGCGCACGTCTACCCGGGCCCCGCCGCCCCAAACGGCGACGCCCGCACCCCCATGGCCGGCAAATCGGTGGTTACGGGACAGGGCAGGGGTTTCCCTCGCTACGGTGGGTGCCGGAGGCGATGCCGGTGACGATGGAAGCAGAGCGGACCCTGGGCGAGGAGCAACTCGGCCAGCTCCGCGAACTCGCCGCCCAGCTCCGGGTGGACGCGATCCGGTGCAGCACCCGGGCCGGCTCCGGGCATCCGACCTCCAGCCTGTCCGCCGCCGACCTGCTCGCGGTGCTGATCTCCCGGCACCTGCGCTACGACTGGGCGGACGCCTGCCACCGGGGCAACGACCACCTCGTCTTCTCCAAGGGCCACGCCTCGCCGCTGCTGTACTCGGTCTTCAAGGCGGTGGGCGCGATCACCGACCAGGAGTTGGTCGACACGTACCGGCAGTTCGGCTCGCGCCTGCAGGGACATCCCACGCCGGCGCTGCCCTGGGTCGACGTCGCCACCGGGTCGCTCGGCCAGGGCCTGCCGGTCGGCGTCGGGATCGCGCTGGCCGGCCAGTACCTCGACCGCCTGCCGTTCCACGTGTGGGTGCTGTGCGGCGACAGCGAGACGGCCGAGGGCTCCATCTGGGAGGCGCTGGACAAGGCCGGGCACTACGGGCTGCGCAACCTCACGGCGATCGTCGACGTGAACCGGTTCGGGCAGCGGGGGCCGACCGAGCTGGAGTGGGACCTGGACACCTACCGACGGCGGGTCGAGGCGTTCGGCTGCGAGGCGATCGTGATCGACGGGCACGACCTCGCCGCGATCGACGACGCGTTCGCCCGCGCCCGCCGAGCGACGGGTCCGACGGTGGTGCTGGCCCGGACCGTCAAGGGCAAGGGGGTGCCCGAGGTCGAGAACAAGCCGGGCTGGCACGGCAAGCCGTTCAAGCCCGACGCGGCCGAGCGGGCCGTGGCGGCCCTCGGCGGGGTGCGCCGGATCCGCGTCGACGGGCCCCGACCCGAACCCGTCCCGCCCGCACCCGCCCGGCCGGCGGGCCAACGGCCCGAACTGCCCCGGTACGACAGGGGAGCGAAGGTGGCCACCCGCAACGCGTACGGCGACGCGCTGCGCGCGCTGGGCGTACGCCCGGACGTGGTGGCCCTCGACGGCGAGGTCAGCGACTCCACCCGCGCCGACCGGTTCGCCGAAGCCCACGCCGACCGGTACTTCGAGATGTTCATCTCCGAGCAGCAGTTGGTCGCCGCGGCGGTCGGGCTGCAGGTGCGCGGCTACCGGCCGTTCGCCTCGACGTTCGCCGCGTTCCTCTCCCGCGCCTACGACTTCGTCCGGATGGCCGGCGTCTCCGGGGCCGACATCGCCCTGTCCGGGTCGCACGCCGGGGTGGAGATCGGTGCGGACGGGCCCTCGCAGATGGGACTGGAGGACCTGGCCGCCATGCGCGCCGTCCAGGGATCGACGGTCCTCTACCCCAGCGACGCGGTGTCCTGCGCCGCGCTGGTCGCCGAGATGGTCGACCGGAAGGGCGTCAACTACCTGCGCACGACCCGGGGCGGGCACCCCGTGCTCTACGACAACGACGAGGCATTCCCGGTGGGGGGCAGCAAGCTGCTGCGCGGCGGGTCCGACGACCGGGTGGCGCTGATCGGCGCCGGGGTGACCGTGCACAACTGCCTCGCCGCGGCCGAGGAGCTGGCCGGGGAGGGGATCGCCGCCCGGGTCATCGACGCGTACTCGGTCAAGCCCCTGGACGCCGACCGGGTGCTCGCCGCCGTCCGCGACACCGGCGGCCGGCTGGTGATCGTCGAGGACCACTACCCGGAGGGTGGGCTGGGGTCGGCCGTACTCGAATCGCTGGCCGACCTCGGTGAGCCGGTCCGGGTGAAACACCTGGCGGTACGCGGGCTGCCGACCTCGGGGACGCCCACCCAGCTGATGGACCAGGCCGGGATCGGGGTGGGCGTCCCCGATCGTCGCGGCGGCCCGCGCCCTCACCTGACGTCGGGCCGGGTTCGGCCGGGGCCGGGCCCTGGCGCGCGGCTTTCGGAGGAACCGCGCGCGTGGGGGCGCGAGCCCGCCGGGATGCGCGGCCCGCCTACGATGCGGGGCGTGGCGGACTTCGATGCGCCGGTCGTGTCCCGGGCGTGGCGGCAGCAGGGTCTCTGGTCGCAGGCGGCTCAGGCCGCGAAGCAGCGGATCACCCGGGCGCGCCGGGGCGTCGCCGCGCTCACCGTCGTCGCGGCCGTCGCCGGCACGGTGGCGGCGCGGCTCGCCGGTGCCGCCCCGGCCGCCGGCCGGGCGCTGGCGATCGTCGCGGCCGCCGCGCTGCTGCTGGTGCCGCTGCTGGCGCGGTCGGCCTCGCCCGCCGCCGTCCGCGGGTGGACCAGGCTCCGATCCGCCTCCGAGGCGCTGAAGGCCGAGGTGTACCGGTACCTCGCGGGCACGGCACCGTTCGCCGGGGCGGACCGGGACGCCGTCCTGCTGCGCCGGTTCGACCGGCTCATGGACGACGCCGGCGACCTGGTCGGGCACACGCTCGACCTCCCGCCGGTCCAGCGGCCCCTGCCGCCGGTCTCGGACGTGCCGACCTACCTCGCCGAGCGGGTGCGGCGCCAGGTCGACGACTACCTCCTCCCGGCGGCCCGGCGGGCGGGCCGGGCGGCGGCGCGGATCGGGTACGCGGCGACGGTCCTGACGATCGTCGCGGCCCTGCTCTCGGCGACCGTCGGCGTGCTCGGTGACGGTCTCGGCCTGAGCGCGTGGGTGGGCGTGGCGGCGGCCGTGACCACGGCGCTGACGGGCTACGGCGCCGCCCAGCGGTACGAGCAGCAGCAGATCGAGTACGCCCGCGCGGCCGACCAGCTGACCCGGCTGTGCCTCGCCCGGGAGGCGGGACAGGGGTGGGGCGACAACGACGCGTTCGTGGCCGAGGCCGAGCAGATCATCGCACTGTCCAACGAGGGCTGGATGGCGAGGATGATTGAGGAGGATGGCGCGGCGCTACCGTGACATCACCCATCGCACCATATAGGATCGTCGATAACCTTTTGTTGACTGTCACCGCGATCGCGGCCGCCGGGGTGCCGGAGGCGGTGGCACTCGGACCTCCGTCCATCTTCGACCCACATGGAGGACTCGACGTGGACACCACCGCACGTCAACCCGATCCGACCTCGACCCCTGCCCCGCTCGGCGACGTCCGGCACACGCCGCTCGGCCGCATCCCGCTCGACCGGGCCCGCGCCGTGGCCCGCGTGGACGACCGGAGGGCGGAGCACCCTGCCCGGGTCGATGTCGCAGCCTTCGCCTCCTCGATCTGATCCCGCCGCGCCGGCCGCGCCCGTCGCCCCACTGAGCCAGTACGTCCTCAAGCTCACCAGCCGGTGCGATCTGGCCTGCGACCACTGCTACGTCTACGAGCACCCCGACCAGTCGTGGCGGCACCAGCCGCGGGTGATGACGCCCGCCACGGTGGAGGCCGCCGCGCACCGCATCGCGGAGCACGCCGCGGCGCACGGGCTCGGCACGGTCCGGGTGGTGCTGCACGGCGGGGAGCCGCTGCTCGCGGGGGCCGCCCGGCTCGACCGGACCGCCGCCACCCTGCGCCGCGTCGTCGGCCCGGTCGCCCGGCTCGACCTGCGCATGCAGTCCAACGGCCTGCTGCTCACCCCGGCGGTCTGCGACGTGCTCGTCGCCCACGACGTCAAGGTCGGGATCTCCCTCGACGGCGACCGCGCCGCCAACGACCGGCACCGCCGGCACGTCGACGGCGCGAGCAGCCACGCCCAGGTGCTGCGGGCCCTGGCGCTGCTGCGCCGTCCCGCGTACCGCGGCGTCTACGCCGGCATCCTGTGCACCGTCGACCTCGCCAACGACCCGATCCGGGTGTACGAGGCACTGCTCGCCGAGCAGCCGCCGCGCATCGACTTCCTCCTGCCGCACCACAACTGGGACCGGCCCCCGGTCCGCCCGGACGGCGTAGCCACGCCGTACGCCGACTGGCTGCTCGCGATCCACCGGCGCTGGCTGGCCGACGGCCGTCCGGTGCCGATCCGGGTGCTGGAGTCCCTGCTCGCCACCGCGGCGGGCGGCGCCAGCGCGACGGAGGCGGTCGGGCTGGGCCCCGCCGACCTGGTCGTGATCGAGACCGACGGCAGCTTCGAACAGGTCGACTCCCTCAAGTCGGCCTACCACGGCGCCGCCGTCACCGGCCTGGACGTCTTCCGGCACCGCGTGGACGACGCCGCGGCCCACCCCGGCATCGCCGTCCGGCAGTCCGGCCTGACCGGCCTGTGCGACACCTGCCAGGCGTGCCCGGTGGTCGAGGGCTGCGGTGGCGGCCTCTACACCCACCGGTACCGCTCGGGCAGCGGCTTCGACAACCCGTCGGTCTACTGCGCCGACCTCGCCGCGCTCGTCCGGGAGACGGCACCGGCGGCGGCCCCGGCCCCGGCCGCCGAGGCGCCGTCCGGGCCGGCCGACGCGCTGAGCCCCGTCGTCCTCGACGACCTCGGCACCGGCCAGGGCACCGGCGAGTCCGTCGGCCACCTCGCCTCGGTCCACCTCGGCGTGACCCGCGCCCTGGTGGTCGCGCTCAGCCCCGCGGCGGCCGGCGACCCGCTTGCGGCGGCCGGCTGGGACCTGCTCGTCGACCTCGACGTCGGTGCCCCCGACGCGGTGCACACCGTGCTCAGCCATCCCTTCGTCCGGCGCTGGGCGCAGCAGTGCCGGGCCGGGGCGACCGACCACCTGCCCCACCTCGCGTGCGTCGCCGCCGCCGCCGCGGTGCACGCCCGCGCTGACGCCGAGCTCGCCGTCCCGGTCCGCGACGGCGTGGTCCACCTGCCGACCCTCGGCGTGCTCGCCCTCGACACCGACGCGGGCACCGCCACGCTGTCCGTGTCGCGGGGCGCGGTCGAGGCGCGGGCCGGGGGACGGTCGGTCCGGATCCGGCCGGACGAGCCGGAGAATCCGGACGGGTGGCGGCCGGTGCGGCGGGTCCGCCCCGGCGGGCGGGACATCCTGCTGGAGGACACCGACCCGTACCGGGACTGCTTCGGCCTGCCGCCGACTGGCCGGCTCGCCCCCGAGGCGGCCGGTCGGTGGGCCGCCCAGGTGCGGCGGGCGGTCCGGCGCGTCGACACCGAGGCCGAGGACTACTCCGCCGGGGTCCGTACGCTGCTGCGGGCCGTGGTGCCGCTGCGTCCGGACCCGACCGGCCGGTCCCGTAGCGCCGCCGCCCGGTCGGCGTTCGGCGCGGTCGCCGTCACCCCGGCGGCCGACGACGCGGCGCTCGCGGTCCTGCTCGTGCACGAGGTGCAGCATCTGAAACTGGGCGCGGTGCTCGACGTCTGCGACCTGTTCGACCCGGCCGACTCCCGGATGCTGCGGGTGCCCTGGCGCGACGACCCACGCCCGGTGGAGGGTGCCCTGCACGGGATCTACGCGCACCTCGCGGTCGCCGACGTGTGGCGGCGGCGGCCGGGCCGGGCCGCGATGGGCACCTTTCGCCGCTACCGGGACTGGACGACAGGGGCGACCGACGCGCTGCTCGACCTCGGCGCGCTGACCGAGGCGGGCGAACGGTTCGTGCGCCGCATGCGGGCCACGGTGGACGGCTGGCCGTGACCGCCGCGCCGACCACCCGCCCCGCCCGGCGCCCGCGGCGGGTCGGGCAGCACGGGTTTGGCGGCGGTGGTTACTGTGGTCGTCCTCAGGGGACGGCGCCGGGCGGGAGCGGCAGGTGGCGGAGGAACAGTTCTGGGAGGACGAGGGCGCCCCCGTGTTCTTCCTCAGCTATGCCCGCACCCGCAACCGGGTGTCGGCGCCGCCGCGGGACACGAACCAGAAGGTCTTCCAGCTCTTCGTCGACCTCTCCGACCACGTCGTCGAGCTGCTCGGCCTCGGTGCCGGACGGACGGCGGGCTTCATGGACCGGATGCTCGACGGGGGGCAGCTGTGGACCGAGGACCTCGCGTTCGCCGCCGGCCACTGCCAGGTGTTCATCCCGTTGATCTCCCCGCAGTACCTGCGCAGCCAGTGGTGCGCCCGGGAGTGGGACGCGTTCACCCGCCGGCGCACCCTGCCCCGGCCGGGCGCGGAACCGTCGGCGGGGGAGACCCCGGTCATCCCGGTCAACTGGTCGGTGGTGGACCGGCGCGACGTGCCCGAGGTCGTGTCGCGACGGCAGATGTTCACCCCCACCCGGCTACCCTCGGACATCGCTCCCCAATACCACGACGAGGGCATATACGGCCTGCTGAGCCTCGGCCGCAACGGCAAGGACGCCTACGACGCGGTGGTCTGGCGACTGGCGCAGCGCGTCGCCCGGGCGTACCGGACGCACTGGGTCGAGGCCGGGGTGCCGACCGACATGCGCCAGCTGCGCGACAGCTTCGAGGAGGGCCGGCATGACCTGGTCTGACACCTCCCTGGCACGCCGCCCGGCCGGACGCGAGACGTACTTCTTCCTCAGCTACGCCCACTCCGTGCCGCTGTCGGCCGCCGCCCGCCCCGACACCGACTACTGGGTCAGCCGGTTCTACCAGGACCTGGCCGCCGCCGTCCGCACCCGCGCCAGCCGAGCCAGGGAGCTGGAGGCCGGGTTCTTCGACGGGCAGGTCAACCCCGGCGCCGACCTCAAGCAGGCGCTCACCGACGCGCTGAGCCTCACCCACGTCTTCGTGCCGCTGTACTCGCCGAACTACTTCCGCAACGCGTGGGCCCTCGGCGAACGCGAGTCCTTCCGCAGCCGGCTCGCCCGGCTGGCGCCCGGCCGGGCCGAGCGGCACATGCTGCCGGTGCTCTGGATGCCCCTGCCGTCCTGGGGGGACCGCCCGGAGACGACCCGGGCGCTCGAGCTGGTGCGCGACCCGGACGAGCGCGCCGACTACGCCGAGAACGGGCTGCGGGCGCTGTGCAAGCTCAGCGCGTACCACCGGCAGTACGAGAGCCTCCTCGCGGCGCTCGCGGACCGGATCGTCACGGTCACCGAGGCCGAGCCGCTCGCCCCGTCCCGGGCCGCGACCCTGACCACCAACCCGGTCACCGACACCGGGGGGCAGGCGCTCGTGGTCACCGCCCTCACCGTGGCCGGCCCGCCCTGGCGGCCGTACGGGAACCAGCACGAACTTGCCGTGGCCGACTACGTCGCCGCCACCGCCGAGCGGCTGGGCCTGCCGACCCGGGTCGTCGACCTGCCCGAGGCCCGGATCCGGGCGCCGCACAGCCCCGTGGTCGTGCTGGTGGACGCCGCCGTCGGCGCCGAGGCCGCCCGCGCGGCCCTGGCCGGCCTGCCGCAGTGGGTGGTCCCGCTCGTCATCGCCGTCGACCACGCGCGCGTCGAGCCCACCCCGGAGGCGATCGCCGGTACGTTGCAGGACGCCCGGTTCCCCCGGGTGCTGCCGGTGCGCACCATCGAGGAGTTCGAGCGCTGCGCGCCGCTGCTGGTGACCGAGGCGCGCAAGCAGTTCCTCAGGCACGGTCCGGTCGATCCGCCGGACGGCCCGCACGCCCCGAGGCCGAGCCTGGGGCCGGTGCGGGCGTCCGACGTACGGCGACGGAAGGAAGATCGATGACGCCACCCCGTGACGGTCAGGTCGTCACCTTCTACTCCTACAAGGGCGGCACCGGCCGCACCATGGCGCTGGCCAACACCGCGTGGATCCTCGCGGCGAACGGCCAGCGGGTGCTCGTCGCCGACTGGGACCTGGAATCCCCGGGCCTGCACCGGTTCTTCGCCCCCTTCCTCGACCCGGAGCAGGTCGCCACCACCGGCGGCGTGATGGACCTGATCCTCGAGTACGAGTGGGAGAACGCCCGGCGCGAGGAGACCGGCGACGCCCGGCCCGGCGACTGGCACCGCGAGTACGCCCGGGTGCACACGTACGCCTTCTCCGTGGGCTGGGACTTCCCCGGCGGCGGCAGCCTGGACCTGCTGCTGGCCGGCCGGCACAACCCCGACTACGCCACCAGCGTCACCGGCCTGAACTGGGACAACTTCTACAACCGCCTGGGTGGCGCCCAGTTCTTCGACGCGCTGCGCGCGGACATGAAGCGCAACTACGACTACACGCTGATCGACAGCCGCACCGGGATCAGCGACGTCGCCGAAATCTGCACCATCCACCTGCCGGACGTCCTCGTCGACTGTTTCACCCTCAGCGACCAGGGCATCGACGGCGCCGCCAGCGTGGCGGCCCGGGTCCGCGGCTACGAGGGCCGGCGGGCGCGCCGGGTGCTGCCCGTGCCGATGCGCGTGGACGAGGGGGAGAAGAGCAAGACCGACGCGGGCCGGTCGCTGGCCATGCAGCGCTTCGCCGGGCTGCCCGCCGGCATGACGGAGGCCGAGCGGCAGGAGTACTGGCTGACCGTCGAGGTGCCGTACCGGGCGTACTACGCCTACGAGGAGACCCTGGCGACCTTCGGCGACGTGCCGGGCAGCCGCGGCCTGCTGTCGGCGTACGAGTCGCTGACCCGGCACGTCACCGGCGGGCGGGTCACCGCGCTGCCCCGGATGGACGAGGGGCTGCGGCGGCAGACGGTCCAGCGTTTCGAGCGCAAGCCGGTGGTCGTCGAGGAGTTGATCGTGCTGCGGTACGTGCCCGAGGACCAGGCCTGGGCGGAGTGGGCCCAGACCGTGCTCAACGCCGTCGACCTGCGGGTGCTGGTCGCCCCGCTGGACACCCCGGCCGCGGTGCCGGCCGGTACCGCCTCACGCGAGCTGCACCTGGTCTCCCGGGCGTACCTGGCGGCCCGGCGCGAGCGCGGCGGCCGGCAGGTGGGCTCGCCCCCGCTCGTCCTGCACCTGGACGACACCACGCCGTCGGTCGACACGCCGCCGGGCAACTGGGCGACCGTGTACGAGCGCGGCGCGGCCGCCGCCGCGGAGCAGGTGTGGGAGCTGGTCGGGCGGGCGGCGGACGGGCGTACCCGCGGGCTGCCGGCCACCCGGTACCCGGCGGCCGAGCCGATGGTCTTCTACGCGCCGGCGCGCAACGTCCGCTTCACCGGCCGCGAGCGGCTGCTGCTGGCCCTGCGGGAGCAACTGAAGACGGCGGCGCGCGAGCGGGTGCCGGTGGCCCTGCGCGGCGGCGCCGGCATCGGCAAGACGCAGCTGGCCGCCGAGTACGCCTACCGCTTCCGCGGCGCGTACGACGTCGTCTGGTGGGTCGACGCCGACCCGCCGCAGTTCGTCGACGTGCGCTTCGCCGACCTGGGCCGGCGCCTGGGCCTGCCGGAGCAGCCGACCGTGCCGGAGAACACCCGCGCCGTGCGGCAGTGGCTCGGCCGCGGCGGCGGGCGCGGCGAGGACGAGCCGCCGCTGCGCTGGCTGGTCGTCTTCGACAACGTCGACCAGTACGAGCACGTCAAGGAGTACCTGCCGCAGGGGGACGGGCACGTGCTGGTCACCACCCGCAACCCGGACTGGGGCGACCTGGCCCGGGCCGTCGACGTCAGCGCGTTCCAGCGCGACGAGAGCGTCGCCCACCTGCTGGGCCGCACCCGGCAGCGGGGCATGTCGATGGCCGAGGCCGAGCAGGTGGCCGAGGCGGTGGAGGACGTGCCGATCCTGGTCGCCCTGGCGGGCGCCTGGCTGGCCGACAGCGTCGAGTCCGTCGCCGACTACCTGGCGGGGCTGCAGCGCACCGGCCCGGAGCGCGACGTGTGGAAGCGGTCCCTGGAGCGGCTGCGGGAGCGTTCGCCGGGGGCGTACCGGCTGCTCCAGCTGGCCTCCGTGCTCGCCCCGGACATCGCGCTCGACCTGCTCTACGGCGACCAGGTGGCGAAGGTCGTCGCCGCCCACGACCCGAGGGTCGCCGCGCAGGTCGCCGACCGGGTCGCGGAGCGCGACATCGCCGCGGCGCTCGTGCAGCGGATCAACCGGCTGGCGTTGATCAAGGTGGACCTGCACGCCCAGCGGGTGCAGGTCCACCGCCTCCTGCAGGCGGCACTGCGGGCCCGGATGTCCCCGGACGAGCTCAACGAGGCCAAGCACGACGTGCACCGGATCCTCGCCGGCTCCCGCCCCTCCGGCGAGGTGGACGACCCGGCGCTCAACGACCAGTTCCGCATCCTCTGGCCGCACCTGGACGGCTCGGACGCCATCTTCTGCTCCGACCCCAGCGTCCGGCAACTGGTGATCGACCGGGTCCGGTACCTCTTCCTCAGCGGCGGCTACGAGCAGGGCGAGCGGTACGCCCGGCAGGCGGACGAGACCTGGTCCGAGGCGCTCAAGGGGCTCTCGGGCAGCAAGGACGCGCACCGGGCGCTGCTCGTGCAGCTGCTGCACCTGCGCTTCAACCGGGCGAACCTGCTGCGCAGCCTCGGCCGCTTCGAGGCGGCCCGGCAGATGGACGCCGACACGCTACGCCAGCAGGAGGAGCTGCGCCCCGAGAACATCTCGTACACCCTGATGACCGCCGGCGGGTACGCCGCCGACCTGCGCGCCCTCGGCCGGTACCAGGAGGCGCTGGAGCGGGACCTGCGGACGTACGCGGCCTCGGTGGAGGTGTTCGGCGAGGACCACCGGCGCACGCTGAACGCGGCCAACAACCTGGCCGCCTCGTACCGCCTGATGGGCCAGTTCGACAAGGCCCTCGACGGTGACGAGGCGACCTACCGGCGGCTTCGCCTCGTCCTCGGCCCCCACCACCCGCGCACCCTCAACTCGGCCAACAACCTTGCCCGTGACCTGCGCGAGACCGGCGACTACCAGGCCTCGGTGACGCTGCTGGAGGACACCGTCGAGGGGTACCGGCGGCTGCTCGGCGAGCAGTCGCCGGCCGTCCTGCCCGTGCAGGCGAACCTCGCGGCGTCGCTGCGCAGCCTCGGGCGGGTCACCGAGGCGGCCCGCCTGCTCGACGACGCGTACGAGCGGCTGCGGTCGAGCATGGGGCCGGCGAACCCGGAGACCCTGTTCAGCCGGCTGAGCCGCAGCGCCAACCTGATGCTCCAGGGGCGGGCGGAGCTGGCCCGGGCGGAGCTGGCCGAGGTCGAGCAGGCGCTCGCCCAGGTGTTCGGCGGCGAGCACCCGTACCCGCTGGTCTGCCGGGTCAACAGGGGCGTGGCCTGGTGGGACGCGGGGAACACGGGCCCGGCGTACGAGCTCACCGCGGCCGCGGCCGGGGCGCTGCGGGCGGCCCTGGGCGACCGGCACCCGTTCACCCTGGCCGCGGCCAACAACCAGGCGGTCTTCACCGCGCTCGGCGGCGACCCGGCCGCCGGGCGGGACCAGTTACGGGCCGTCGTCGACGGGCTGATCGACGTGTTCGGCCCGGACCACCCGGACACGCTGCGCAGCCGGGGCAACCTGGAGATCGCCGACCAGGCGGCGTCCGGGGGGTTGGTCAGCATCGGCTGGACGCGCGTCGCCGACCGGCTCGCCGACCGGGTCGGCCAGGAACACCCGAGCGTCGTCCTGCTGCGCGCCGGCCGGTACGTGCGTCGCGTCCTCGATCCGCACCCCTACTGACCGGGACGGGCGCCGATGAGCAGGTTCCCGCTCACCGGCGCCTCC
Organism: Micromonospora sp. B11E3; assembly: GCF_039871625.1. Classification (NCBI taxonomy): domain Bacteria; kingdom Bacillati; phylum Actinomycetota; class Actinomycetes; order Micromonosporales; family Micromonosporaceae; genus Micromonospora; species Micromonospora sp. B11E3. Next base: position 44,855 of record NZ_JBDPMC010000023.1, read on the forward strand.
GCGCCGGTGAGCCAGCGCAGGATGCGCGGCAGTTGCTGCATGGCGTCGAAGTGGGCCGCGCCGGGCTGCACCTCGATCTCGGCGCCGGGGATGCGGGCGGCCAGCCACTGGCCGTGGCTGGCCGGGGCGAAGGTGTCCTCCGCACCGTGCCACAGCCGCACCGGCGTCACCCGGGTGTCGATCGCGCCGAGGTCGAACTTCCAGCTCCGCCGCAGCGCCAGCACGTCGTCGATCCACCCGTACGGCCCGGCCCGCAGCGCCTCCTGGTAGGTGTCGAAGATGATCCCCCGCAGCGCGGCGTCGTTGATGGCCCGGCGATCCGGCAGGCCCATCTGCGTCATCAGGTCGCGCAGCAGGAAGCGCGGATCCTCCGCGGCCCGGGCGGCCCGCTGGCGGATCTCCTCGATCACAGCGTCGGTGTCGGGGCTGCCGGCACCGAACCCGCGCACGTTGTCGTTGTTCATGCCGTCGAACCAGTCCCGTTCCATGGCGTCCGACGGGGCGAGGCTGACCAGCACCGCCACCCGGCTGATCCGACCCCGCAGCCGCTCGTCGGCGGCGCAGGCGAGCGCGTGCGGGCCGCCGCCGGAGCGGCCGGCCACGGCGAACCGGGTCAGCCCCAGATCGTCGGCGATCGTCTCGACGTCCCGGGCGGCGTCCGCCACGTCCCGGCCCTCGAAGCGCTCGGAGTCGCCGTATCCGGGACGGTCGTAGGTGACGAGCCGGACACCCATCCGGTACAGCACGATGCCGCGGGGCTTCGGCCCCCGCCGGCTGCCGGGCGTGCCGTGCATCAGGAAGACGGGGAACCCGTCGGGAGCACCGGTCACCTCGTACGCCACCCGCTTGCTGTCCGCGCGGTGGGCGAATCGCGGCCCTGGCCCGCCGTCTCGGGTCACTCCAGCCTGCCTTCCGGTGCCGTAACCAGCCGATACGCGTAACCCGGCATTGAGCGAAGGCGATGGTTCGGTGGCTCCGCCCAATGATTCGAGCCTAACGGTCCGGACCGGGGCGCCGCTATGCGGCGTCGGGACAAGCGGCCGATCCTGTCGGAAACGACACCGATCGTGGTGGTCGAGGCGCAACTTCCATCGGTTCGGCTTCACGATAGTGGCAATTTCCGGCGAGCGGCGGCGCGGCCGGCCGTGGGACAATCCGCCTATGGCCGACCAGCCGTTCACCGATGCCGAGTTCGCCTTCCTGCGCCATGTCCGTTTCGGTGAGCTGCCGGCACGGGTGAGGCCCGACGAGACCGTGGAACTGGTCGAGACCGAGCCCCGTCGGGGTCGACCGGAGCCGGCCGGCGGCGAGGAACAGGCGCTGGCCCTGCACGCGGGCGGCTGAACCAGCGGCTCGCCGCCCCGGCGGTGTGTCGGCAATGGACCGAGCGGCCACGGTCGCGCGGCGCTTCGCGCCGTACGACTGGCGGGTCACCCCCTTCCGTAGCAAGATCTTCGCGCATAGGCTCTCGGCGACCGTGGGTCGGATGGACCCGCGGCGGCCGAGCAGATCCACCCGCCGCCGCCGAACTGCACCCCCCTCGGCGGCGCACCGGCTGCCTCGGCCACGTCATCGGGCACAGGAGGCAACCGCTCGTGTCGTTACCACAACCAGCCGGGCGTCGGCGCCCGGCGAGGAAACTGTTCACCGCGACGGTGCTGACAGCACTGGCGGTGGCCACCGTTCCCGGTTCGGGCGCCGCGCAGGCCGCCGCCGAACCGGCCCACACCGACCTGTACCTGGTGCAGCTCGCCGACGCGCCGGTCGCCTCGTACGCCGGCGGCGTCGCCGGGCTGGCGGCGACGAAGCCGGCCCGCGGCGGCAAGGTGGATCTCGACTCTTCGTCGACGCGCGCCTACCGCGGCCACCTCGCCGCCAGGAAGGGCGACGTCCGGCGCAAGGGCGGCGTGGGCGCCACCCAGACCGTCCGCGACTTCGACGTGACCTTCAACGGCTTCGCGGCCAACCTCACCGAGGCGCAGGCCGGCAAGCTGCGGCACACCGCCGGCGTGCTCAACGTGTGGAAGAACGAGATCCGCCAGGCGGACACCGTCGGCACACCGCAGATGCTCGGCCTCGAGGGCCGCAAGGGCGTCTGGGAGAAGCAGTTCAAGGGCGACGAGCACGCCGGTGAGGGCGTCATCGTCGGCATCATCGACAGCGGCATCTGGCCGGACAACCCGAGCTTCGCCGCGCTGCCCGAGCCGCGGCCGGACGCCGCGACCGTCGCCGGCAAGTGGCGGGGCGTCTGCGACCAGGGCGTCACCGGCATCGTCAGCTGCAACAACAAGCTGATCGGCGCCCGTTACTACAACGCGAGCGGGCTCGGCGACCGGTGGCCCGGCGAGTTCAAGTCGCCGCGCGACTACAACGGCCACGGCTCGCACACCGCGTCCACCTCGGCCGGCAACCACGGCGTGGCCGCCACCATCAACGGCCTGTCGGTCGGCGAGGTGTCCGGCATGGCGCCGGCCGCCCGGATCGCCGCCTACAAGGCGCTGTGGCACCAGCCGGGTGGCGGCGCGAGCGGCGGCACCGTCGACCTGGTCGCCGCGGTCGACGACGCGGTCGCCGACGGCGTGGACGTCATCAACTACTCCATCTCCGGCTCGCAGACCTCCTTCGTGGACCCGGTGGAGCTGGCGTTCCTGAGCGCCGCCGACGCCGGTGTCTTCGTCGCCGCGTCCGCCGGCAACAGCGGCCCGGGGGCGAGCACCGTCGCCCACAACTCGCCGTGGATCACCACGGTCGCCGCGAGCACCCACGACCGCGCGTCCATCAAGACCGCGACCCTGGGCAACGGCGCGAGCTACACCGGCGTCGGTGTCGGCGCGGCGGTCGCCTCCACCGGTCTGGTCGACGCGGCCACCGCCGGCAGGTCGGGGGTTCCGGCCGGCGACGCGGAGCTGTGCCTGCTGAACTCGCTCGACCCGGCCAAGGTGACCGGCAGGATCGTGCTGTGCAAGCGCGGCGTCAACGCCCGCACGGAGAAGAGCCTGACCGTTCGCGACGCCGGCGGCGTCGGCATGATCCAGTACAACGACCCGGACAACTCGCTCAACGCCGACTTCCACTTCGTACCGTCGGTGCACGTGGACCGGGCCGCCGGCCTGGCCATCAAGGCGTACGCGGCGACGGCCGGCGCCACCGCGTCCCTGTCCGCCGGCGTCGCGGTGACCGCCCGCGCGCCGGAGATGGCGGCGTTCTCGTCGGCCGGCCCCGCCCGGGCGGGCAATGGCAACCTGCTCAAGCCGGACATCACCGCCCCGGGCGCCGACGTCATCGCGGCGGTCGCCCCGCCGGGCAACAACAACAACCGGTGGGACGCGCTCTCCGGCACGTCGATGTCCAGCCCGCACATCGCCGGCCTGGCCGCCCTGCTGATCGGCAAGAACCCCACCTGGTCGCCGATCTGGGTCAAGTCGGCCCTGATGACCACCGCCGGGCAGACGGACAACAGCGGCGCGCCGATCCAGCGCGCCGGCCGCGACGCGAACCCGCTGGACTTCGGCGCCGGGCACGTGCGGCCGGCCGTCTCGTTCGAGCCGGGCCTGGTGTACGACAGCGGCTACGCCGACTGGGTCCGGTTCCTCTGCGGCACCGGCCAGCTGACCGGGCAGGCCTGCGCCACGTACGGCACCGTCGACCCGAGCGACCTGAACTACCCGTCGATCAGCGTCGGCGCCCTGCCGGGCCGGCAGACGGTGACCCGTACCGTGACCAACATCGGCAAGGAGGACGGCGAGTACGCCGCCAGGGTCGAGGCCCCGGCCGGCTACACCGCGACCGTCTCCCCGTCCCGGATCAAGGTCAAGAAGGGCACGTCGGTCACTTTCACGGTGACCATCACCCGCACCACCGCGGCGCTGGGCCAGTGGTCGTTCGGCTCGCTGACCTGGGTGCCGGAGGATCGCGACGAGTTCACCGACGTCCGCAGCCCGATCGCGGTGCGCGCCACGGCCATCTCCGCGCCGGCCTCGGTCAACGGCAGCGGCAGCACCGGTACGGCGGCGGTGAAGCTGCGCCCCGGCTTCACCGGCACGCTGACCGCGAACGTCAGCGGCGCCGTCCCGGCGAACGTCACCGCGCTCGACCTGGTCGGCACCAACACCTCGTTCAACACGGCCGCGCCGGCCACCGGCCCGGCGGCCGGCAGGGTGGACGTGGCCGTGCCGGCCGGCAGCAAGCTGGCCCGGTTCGCCACCTCGGACGCGGACTACGCGGCCGGGACGGACATCGACCTGTTCGCCTACGACGCGGCGGGCCGGCTGGTCGGCACCAGCGCCGGCGGCACCGCCGAGGAGACGATCACCCTCACCGCGGCCGGCACGTACTCGGTGTACGTGGTGCAGTTCGCGCTCCCGCCGGGCCAGACCCAGGCGACCGTCAGGCACTACGACTGGGTGCTCGGCCCGGCCGCCGGCAACCTGACCGCGACGCCGGCGAGCCAGTCGGTGACGACCGGCGTCGACGCGACGGTGACGCTCGACTGGACCGGCCTCACCGCCGGCACCCGCTACCTCGGGCTGGTCGCGTTCGGCAACGGCACCGCTGAGATCGCCCGGACGGTCGTGTCGCTGCGGCCCTGACCGTCCCCGGAACCTGGCCGGCAGCCTCCGCATCGCGGAGACTGCCGGCCAGGCCCTTTCACGGGGCTACACGATCGGCCGCCGGTCCGGTCAGCGGATCGCGGCGAGGATGCCGTCCCAGAGGCGGACCCGTACGTCCAGCGCGTCGATGATGGTCGCGGCGCACTGCTCCCACTTGGCCTCGTCGTCCTGGCACAGGTCGGCGAGCATCTGCATGGCCATCGGGGTGTGCTCCTCGCCGTCCACCTCGATGTGCCGGGCCAGGTAGTCCACGAACGTGTCCAGCCTGCCGCCGGCGTTGGCGTTGACCTTCACGACCTGTTCGAACATGTCCGGGATGAGGTCCTCGCGGCCGAACGCGAACGCGGCCGCCTGGCAGTGCACGGGTGCGGAGGTGATGAACCGCCAGGTGGTGTCGACGAACTCCACGGACGGCGTCGGGACGCCCGCGGCGGCCAGCGCCTCCGGCACCCCGGTGCCGCGGCGCAGCAGGTCGATGAAGGCGTCGACTGCGGTCCGGTCGGCGCCCGCCTCGGTCATGCCCTCCAGGTACAGCTCGAAGTGGCTGATGAAGCCGCCGCGCAGCTCGTCGCTCTCCTCGACCAGCGTGATGTCGTTGATCAGCCGGCGGCTGCCGGTCGGCCCGGTCGGCACCCACGGCAGCTCGACGCAGGTGAGCTGGCGCTGGAGGGACTTCAGCAGCGACATGAAGTCCCAGACCGCGTAGACGTGGTGGGTCATGAACGTGGTGATCGCCTCGTGCGAGTCCAGCGCCGCGTACAGCGGGTGGGTGACCACCCGGTCGCGGGCCGGGGTGATGCGCCTCTTGAGCCGCTCGATGCCGGGGTGCGTGTCGCCCCAGTCGTACCGTGACATGTGCTCTCCCTCGGGTTGTCGCCGCTCCTGCCACCGGCCCGCCCGCCGTCGGGCGGGCCGGTGGCCGGGTCGTGATGGGTGTGGCGGACCGCTGCCGGTCGGCGGGCTCAGGCCGCCACGGGCGCGTCGGCGAGCAGCCCCGCGTGGCGGGTCCGCAGCTCCCGCTTGAGCACCTTGCCGGTGGGGCCGAGCGGGAGGTCCGCCGGCTCCCGGGCGATGACCACCGCCGCCAGCCGGGCCAGCCCGGCCGTGGCCAGCTCCTTGTTGGCCTTCTCGAGGATCGCCGCCTCGCCCCAGTCCTCGGCGTCGGCCTGGAGTTGGACCACCGCGATCGGCGCTTGGCCGCCGTCGGGCGCCGGCACGCCCACCACGGAGCAGTCCCGGATGACGTCCGCGCAGTCGGCGATCAGCACCTCCTCCAGGGGCAGGCTGTAGACCGGCCCGGCGCTGGTGTCGATGACGTCCACCGTGCGGTCCAGGTGGTAGAAGTTGCCGTCCGCGTCGCGGCGGGCCACGTCGCCGGTCAGCCAGTACCCGTTCAGCTCGAAGCTGCTGGTCAGCCGCGAGTTCTTCCAGTACCCGGGGGTCCGCGACGGGGTGATGACGCCGAGCAGGCCGACGGTCCCGTCCGGCACCTCCTCGCCGTTGGAGTCGAGTACGGCCGCCTTGATGACCGCCTCCTGCGGCCTGCCCACGCAGCGGTCGTTGCGCGGCGTCTCCGGGGTGGTCAGCCCGCCGAACAGGGCCATGCCCATCTCGGACGAGCCGAGCCCGTCGACGAACTGGGAACCGGGCAGCGACTCGCCGGCCGACCGGTCCGGCGGGAGCAGCCACGCGGCGATCAGCCCGGCCGGGCGCTCGCCCAGCCGGACCAGCCGGCGGACGTGGCCGTAGTGCGCCGAGTCGCCGGTGTTGAACCAGGAGTGCACCTTCGCCGCGCCCCTGACCGGCAGCTCACCGGTGGCCAGCTCCACGAACGTGCGCGGGAACGAGGCCAGCATGGTCGGCTGGAACGCCTCCATGACCGGCTCGACCACCACCCGGCGCCAGTCCGACATCACCACGGTCGGCAGGCCGAGCAGGACCGCGGTGAGGAAGTAGCTGAGCCCGCCGGCGTGGGTGTGCGGCATCAGCGACATCAGCCGGTCGTACGGCTCGGCCGGAAAGCGGACCATCCGGGGCTGCTTGCCGTCCCAGAAGCTGCGGTGGCCGAGGATCGTCGACTTCGGGGTGCCGGTGGTGCCGCTGGAGTGGATCAGCGCGCACACGTCGTCGGGCGCGTGCTGGTACGGGTACTTCTGCGGCGGCAGGGGCGCGCCGGCCGCGTCGAACGCCTGCACCTCCGCGGTCAGCGCGAGGAACCGGGGCCGCCGGGCAGGGTCCGCCCGGTACGCGGAGGCCAGCCGGGTGGTGTCGTCGGCGACGATGCCGACCACGCCGACGTGGTCCAGGTAGCGCTTCATCACGTCCGGGCGCATCGCGTCGTTGACCATCGCGGGGATCGCGCCGAGCGCGGTCAGCGCCAGGTAGTGCAGCAGCGGCTCCAGGCCCTCGGCCACCACGATGCCGACCGGCTCGCCGGGGCGCACCCCGTTGGCCCAGTACCACTTGGCGTACCGGTCGCGCAGGTCGGCCAGGTCCTGCAGGCTGTACCCGCGCAGCACCACCTCGCCCCGGTGGTCCGTGCCGTGGGTGTGGACGAACGGCACGCTCCGGTTGGGGTTCATCCGTACCGCGTAGTCGAGGAAGTTGCCGGCGCCGAGGCCCGGCTCGGTCATGAACCGCTGCCGCACGGGCAACGGCGCGAGGGACGTGACGGTCATCGTGTTCTCCCAACGGCTGGAACGGACAGGATCTGGTTGGCCACCCGGTGGCCGGCGCGGATGGCGCCCTCCATGAGCCCGAAGAACTCCGTGCTCGTCTCGGTGCCGGCCCAGTGCACCCGGTGGTGCGCGGCGGTCAGGTGCGGGCCGTTGCGGACCCAGTCGCCGGGCCCGGACAGCGCCGCGTAGCAGCCGCGGCTGTACGGCGCGGACACCCAGTCGGTCACGTGCACCCCGATGGGCGCCGGCAGGTCGGGGAAGAGCGCCGCCACCTGGTCCACCGCCTCGGCCCGCTGGGCGGCGGGGTCGAGCGCCGCGAAGCGGAGCGCCTCGGCGCCGGTGACGAATCCGGTGAGCACGCCCACCGCGCCGTCGGCGGGGGAGTCGTCGACCGTGGACAGCAGCGGGCCGCGGGCGCTGACGGACCAGCCGGACAGGCCGGCGTCCCGCCACAGCGGCGCGGCGTAGACCAGGTGGACCTTCACCGCGCAGCCGGGCCGGGTCCGCCGCCCGGCCCGGGGCGCCGGCAGGCCGGGCCGGTACTCGATGGCGTCGGCGAGCAGCGGCGGCACCGCCACCACGACCGCGTCGCCCCGGTACGCGGCGTCGTCGGTGTGCACCACCGCGGCGTCGGAGTCCTGGTGGATGGCCTGGACCGGGCTGCGCAGCCGCAGCCGGTCGCCGAGGCCCGCGGCGAGCGCCTCGCAGAGCTGGTGTGCGCCGCCGTCCACCCGGTCCTGCTGCGCGCCGCCCTCGAACGCGTTGAGGTAGTTCAGCCCGCCGCCGGAGCGCAGGTAGAAAGCCATGTGCAGGACGGAGACGGCGGCCGGGTCGGCGGCCATCATCTCGCCGAGGAACAGCGGGAAGAACAGCCGGGCGTCCGGGTGCCGCAGCGTCCGCTCCGCCCACTCGGCCGCGGTGAGCGCGTCCAGGTCGGCCGCGCCCGGCGTCAGCCACGGCGCGTCCGGCCGGACCCGGGCGGTCACCGCGTCCAGCTCGTCGAACAGCTCGCCGAGCGCGACCGCGTTCAGCGGCGGGAAACGCCCGTCGCGGGTCCGTGTTCCGCCGCCCAGCGAGAAGCGGCTGGCGCCGAGCATGGTGGTCGACGTGGTCTTCAAGCCGAGCCGGTCCAGCATGGCGTGCAGCGCGGTGTGCCGGTCGCCGAGGTAGGCGGCCCCGGCGTCCGCCCAGCTGCCCGGCGCCACCTCGATGCCGCGGGTCCGGCCGCCGACCCGGTCCCGGGCCTCCAGTACGGTCACGTCGGCGCCCGCGGCGGCCAGGTCGGCCGCGGCGGTCAGCCCGGACAGGCCGGCCCCGACGACGATGACCCTCATCGGCCCGCACCCGCGATCGTCCGCGCGAGCCCGGCCGGGGTGGGCGCGAGCAGGAAGTCGTCGATGGTCAGCTCCACCCCGGTCTCCCGGGCGATGGCGCTGAGCACCCGGGTGGCCAGCAGCGAGTCCCCGCCCTGGTCGAAGAAGTCGGTCTCCGGACCCACCTGCGGTGCGTCCAGCACCCGGCTGAAGATGCGCTCGACGGTGTCGACGGTCATGTCATGCTCTCCCTGGTTCGGCGGCGGTCGATCTTGCCGCTGGGCGTGTGTACGAGGCCCGGGACGACGCGGATCCGGCTCGGCACCAGGTGCGCGGGAACGCGGCCGCGCAGGTGCTCGGCGATGCCGGCGGCCAGCCCGGCGGTGTCGGTCGGGGAGTGGGGCACCACCCAGGCGGCCAGCACGGTGTGGTCGGCGACCGCGAGCCCGGTCACCATCACCGCGGCGACGCCGGGGTGGCCGGCGATGTGCGCCTCCACCTCGGCCGGGTGCACCCGGATCCCCCGGATCTTGATCTCGTCGTCGGTCCGGCCCTCGTGCCGCAGGACGCCGGCTGGGTCGCGGCTGACCCGGTCGCCGGTGCGGAAGAACCGGCGACCGTCCACCGTGGTGAAGCGTTCCGCGGTGGCCTCGGGCAGGCCCCGGTACCCGGCGGCGAGCGACGGCCCGCCGACGAGCAGCTCGCCGTCGGCGGTGACGTGCTCGACGACGTGCGGCAGCGGCCGCCCGATCGGTACCGGCGACGCCGGTTCCCGCAGTTCGACCGCGTGCGTGATCAGCGTGGTCTCGGTGCAGCCGTACGTGTTGAGCAGCCGGGCGTGACCGGTGCGCAGCGCGAACCAGTCGGCCAGGCGGGCGGGGTTGGCCGCCTCCCCGCCGATCACCACCAGGCGGACGCTCGCCGGCAGCGCCGCGCCCTCCTCGACCAGGTAGGTGACCAGCTCGTGCCAGAACGCGGTCGGCAGGTCCAGCACGGTGATCCCCTGCCGCTCGACGGCGCGCAGGAAGCGCGGGAACGAGCCGGTGTACGCCTCGTCGTCGAAGACCAGCCGGGCGCCGCCGGTGAGCGCCGGCAGGATCTCCTCGAAGCAGGTGTCCCAGTTGAGCGAGGCGAACTGGAGGACCCGGTCGGTGGGGGTGATGCCGAACAGCTCCCGCAGGGCGTCCACGGCCGCCGCGATGGCGCTCCTGGGCGTCAGCACGGGCTTGGGCGCGCCCGTGGAGCCCGAGGTGAACAGCACGTACGCCAGGTCGTCGGCCGGCTGGTCCCCGGCCGGGCGCCGGGGCACCGGGTCCGCCGGCCGCGGCGGCACGCCGAGGAGGACGCCGCAGCCGGCGGCGGTCAGCATCGCGTCCCGGCGCTCGGCGGGGAACCTCGGGTCGACCGGGCAGTACGCCCCGCCGGCCGCCCAGGCGCCCAGCAGGCCGACGACCGTCGCGGGCGTGTGGGTCGCCTCGACGGCCACGACGCCGGGGCGCGGGCCGAGCCGCCGCGCCGTCGCCAGGGCCGCCGCCTCCAGCTCCGCGTACGTCACATGGTGTTCGTTGTGGACGAGCGCGGGACGGTCGGCGTACCGGCCGGCGGCGACCCGGAACCGGTCGAGGACGCCGGCGCTCCAGTGCGGGTCGCGGCCGAGGAAGGCCAGGAGCCGCTGCGCCGGGGGTGCCTCGGCGCCGGCCGGCAGCGGCGGCGCGAACGTGGCGCCGGGGCGGTGCCGGCGTGGCCCGTCCGGCACGTCCCGCACCGCGATGTCCCAGACGGCGGCCAGCACGTCCTCGTCGAACCCGAACGCCTGGCCGGTGGCGACCGCCAGGTCCCAGCCGTGCACCAGGTAGTCGAGCAGGTGGAAGCCCACGGCGGTCACGCCCGGGTACGTCACGGCGTCGTTGAGCTGCGGCAGCCAGAACTCCCGGTCGGGCACGCCGCCGGCGCCGAACGCGGCGACCACGAGCCGCGCGGAGGCGGCGTAGTCGGCGCGCGGGTCGGGCCCGATGGGCGACGTCCACGACGACCGGTCGACGGTCTCGCCGCCGGCCGCCGCCGCGAAGCCCCGGTTCTCCCGGATCATGTGGGCGAGCAGGTCCCGGACGGTCCAGCCGGCGCAGGGCGTCGGGGCGTCCCACTGGTCGTCGCGGATCGCGGCGACGATCTCCACGCTGCGGCGCATCGTCCGCCGGTGCAGCTCCAGCATGGTCAGCCCTCCACCCACGAGCGGGTCATCGCCGCTACCGCCCGGCCGTCGGCCTCGACGAGCTTGTGCCGCGCGTACTGCTCGCCCCACTGGCTCGTCATCACCCGGAACGGCGGGTCCGGGTCGTCGAGCGTCTTCACGACCACCTCGGCGACCTCACCGGCGGTCTGCGCACCGGGCCACCGGCCGCGCGCCACCCAGTCCAGGTACCGCTCCAGCACCTCGGCGTACGGGCCGGCCTCGGCGAGCAGCGACTCCCGGGTCACCCCGGAGTTCGCGCCGAACGAGGTGTTCAGCACCGGGCCGGGCGCGACGACGACGACGGTGACCCCCATGGCGGCCGCGGTGGGCGCCAGGCTCTCCAGGAACCCCTCGACCGCGAACTTGGCCGCCGAGTACGCCTCGTTGAACGGCTGGCCGACGATGCCCCGGGTACTGCCGATCGTCACGACGCGGCCCCGGCTGGCCCGCAGGTGCGGCAGCGCCGCCCGGGTGGTGGCGACCACGCCGAGGAAGTTGACCTCGATGTTCGCCCGGTAGGTCGCCATCGGGCAGGTTTCGATCGTGGCGAACGTGTTGGCGATGCCCGCGTTGTTGACCAGCACGTCGAGCCGCCCGTGGTCGGCGACGACCCCGGTCACGCACTCCTCGATGGACTCCTCGTCGGTGACGTCCAGGCGCCGGACGTCCAGCGCGACGCCCGCCTCGTCGGCGGCGGCCCGCAGCCCGTCGGCGCGTCGGGTGTCGCGCACGGTCGCCACGACGGTGTATCCGGCCCGCGCGGCGGCGACCGCGATCTCCTGGCCCAGCCCCGAGGACGCGCCGGTGACCAGCAGCACCCGGCTCACGACGGGCTCCCCACCGGCGCGCCGGCGGCCTCGGCGGCGGCCCGCTCCCGGTCCAGCCGGGCCTGTGTCGGCGCCAGCGGGATCCAGGCGACCAGGGCCCCGATGAGGGTGGCGCCGACCATGGTGGTCTGGGCGGCGTCCAGGATGCCGAGGCGCGGCACGAACAGTTCGACGATCACCCCGCCCAGCAGCGCCGAGACCGGGATGATGCCCCACGTCACGGTGCGGAAGTAGGCGTGCGAGACGGCCTGGTCGGCCGGGTCGACCCGGGCCTGGCGGATCGCCGCCGTGCTGACGTTGTACCAGACCATGAACAGGCCGTAGAGGGACAGCGTCGCGCCCAGCACGACCGACGCGGGCAGCGCCGGCGCGGCCAGGACGCCCAGGCCGACCAGGCTGTGCAGGAAGGCGGACCAGGGCATCAGCCGGGCCGCCCCGACGAGCCGGCTCACCCGCGGCGCGACGACCGCGCCGACCACGGCGGCCACCGCGGCCACCGACATCACCGTGCCGAGCGCGCCCACGGACATGCCCAGCCCCCGGTACGCGAGGATCGGCATCACCGTGACGAACACCGGGCCGCCCACGTTCAGCAGGGTGGTGCCGAGCACGGTGCCGCGCAGGACCGGATCGTTCCAGTTCAACCGCGCGCCCGCCTTGAGCCGGGTCCACATCGGGTCCCTGCGGGCCGGCGCGCCGCCGTACGGGCGCATCGCGCGGATGCTGCCCGCGGAGAACAGGTAGGTGGCGGCGTCCACCAGCAGCGACGCCACGCCCATGAGCTGGTACAGGCCGCCGGCCAGGGCCGGCCCGACGACCTCGGAGGCGGTGCGGCTGCCCTCCATGTTCGCGTACGCCTTCACCCGGCCCTCGCCCGGCACGATCGCCGCGATGGTGGCGGTGTAGCCGATGTTGAAGAACACCGACGTCGCGTTCGCGACCGCCACGCAGACGAACACCAGCGGGATCGACAGCGCGTCCAGCCAGTAGGCGATCGGCAGCACCGCGATCACCGCGCACCGGATCAGGTCGCACCAGATCAGCGTCCGCCGCAGCGTCCACCGGTCCACGAGCACGCCGGCGACCAGGCTGAGCAGCGGGATCGCCAGGTACTGGGCCATGCCCACCAGGCCGACCTGGAACGGGGAGGCGTGCAGCAGCAGGATCATGACCGTCGGCACGACGAAGACGTTGATCTTGTCGCCGATGTTGCTGACGCTCTGCCCGAGCCACAGCCGGTTGAAGTCCCGGCCGAGTCCGCGGCCCTCCGCGGCCGGGGCGGCCGCCGGGTCGGTCAGGTTGGCGCTCACGGCTCGTACCGCTCGACGAGGTCGGGCACCTTGCCGGTGCGCTCGTTGTGCACCAGCGCGTCCACCAGCCGCACCACCAGCGCGTCGGGGTCGCGGTGGAACATCGTGTTGGGGCCGCCGATCTCGGTGCCGAGGATGTGCTCGCGGACCCGCCCCGCCAGGTCCGGCGCCGCGTCCCGGCGCGGCACGATGAGGACCTCCATCAGGCTCGGCCGGTCCGCGTACTCGGTGATCACGAGCTGGACCTGGGCCACGCCGGGCTGGCCGGTGATCGTGCCGATCAGGGCGTCGACGTTGACGAAATGGACGCCGCGGAACTTCACCTCGCCGTTGCGGCGGCCGAGGACGCGCAGCGCGCGGCTGGGCACCCCGCAGGTGCAGCGCACCCACTCGCCGGCGTCACCGGTCTGGTAGCGCAGCGCCGGGTTCAGCCCGTGCGGCTTGAGCGAGGTGACGTCGATGAGCTGGTCCGGGCCGACGTGCACCAACTGGGACGGCAACGGGTGCCAGACGTCGACGGCGCACTGCGGCGTGTTGGTGCCCACGACCCACGTCTCCGTGCTGCCGTACAGGCCCCAGCGGCGCGCGTTCGGCGCCACCGCCGGCAGGTCGTCGTCCAGGCCCGGGTTCCAGCCCTCGCCGAGCCAGAGCACGGCGCGCAGGTCGGGCAGTTTCAGGCCGACGGCCCGGGCGTGGGCGAAGATCGGCCGCAGCACGCTGGGCGTGCCGCCGATCGCGGTGACCCGCCGGTCGGCGAACAGCTCCAGCCAGAAGTCGTACTCGCCCTTGGTGATCGAGCCCAGCCCGAGCCCGGTGCAGCCGGCCAGGTCGGCGTACGCGGCCATCAGGTAGTGGGCGCCCCACAGCTTGCCCGCGCCCCACCCGTTGACGAACACGTCGTCCGGGCCGAGCGCCTTCCACTGCTCGAACACCTCCTCCATGTACAGGCCGGTCGGCGCGTAGCCGAGCTTCGGCATGCCGGTGCTGCCGCCGCTCTGGAACGTCCAGGTGGCGCCCTGCAGCGCCCGCGGCCGCAGGTGCTCCAGCGCCACGTTCATGTCGTCCTTGCGCATGACCGGCACGTGCACCAGGTCCTCGAGGCTGTCCAGGGCCAGCACGTCGGCGTACCGCTCGGCCAGCGCGGGCACCGACCGCAGCTGGGCCAGCATGCGCCGGACCGTGTCCTGGGCGAGGGGCATGGCGGAGAAGAAGTCAGACATCGCTGGGCGCTCCCTGTGCTCGGGCTCCGTGTCGGGCGTGCGCCTCCCGGTAGGCCAGGAAGCGCGCCCTGATCAGGTCTCGCTGCGCCCGGACGACCTCCGGCGAGGTCGGGTCCGGGCAGATGATGCCGCCGTCCAGCTCGATCTCGGACAGCCAGAAGCGCTCCCCGTCGTGCAGGAAGTCGGCGCAGACGTACGGGACCGGCACCTTCCGGGCGATGTACTCGACGGCCGGCGCCAGCTCCGGCGGCATGGCCGTGTAGTACAGGCGGGCGCCGGTGGAGTACTGCGGGTAGAGGGCGCCGTCGCCGGGGGCGCGGACGAGCGTGGTGTGCGGCTCGCCGTCGATCAGGTGCACCCGGTAGTCGATCGTGCGTCGACCCAGGTCCGGCTGGAAGACCAGCGTGGTGTCGCCGCCCTGCGCCAGGCTGAGCAGGCCCCGCACCTCGTGGGTGTCGCGGGCCTGGTTGATGCCCCGGGAGGCGCACCACCCGGCGGGCTTGACGATCGCCGGGTAGGTCAGGTCGTCGAGGGTGCTCAGGAACTCGTCGAACAGCAGGTCCCGGCCCGCCGAGACGCGCGCGGTGGGGACGGGCGGCACCGGGCAGTCCTTGAGGAACAGCAGGGTCGCCAGCTTGTCGCTGCCGATCACGGCCATGCTGGGCGGGGCCGGCAGGTAGAAGCCGGCGTGCTCCAGCACCGCGTAGAGGGTGAACTGGTTGAACACGTCGACGGACTGGTACGGCAGGGTGTACGGCGAGGTGACGAAGAGGGTCTCGTCGGGGGTGACCCGCTCGCCGTTCACGAAGACCCTGGGGTGGCGCGGGTCGAGCGCGTCCACGGTGACCGCCTCGGGGGCGGTGCGCTCCCAGGTGAGGTCGAGCTCCTTGGCGACCTCCTGGTAGGTGTGCCAGAAGGCCGCGTTCCACTTGGCGGAGGTTCGGGTGGACTCCCGGTCGGGAAAGATCCAGCACATTCGCTGCAACATGGCGCCGAGCGTGCCGGCGGGCGGTGCGAATTCGCTGCGCGTCGGCTGCGCGTCCGCTGCGGCCGGCGCCGCCCCACCCGCCGGGCAGCGGTGCGCGCGGCAATCCCGCGGAGAGCTTTCGCAGCGGATCTGAAGCACGCCCGGTCAGGCTGGCCGCCGAATACCCCTACCTTTCGGAAGCGGTGAGAGATGGCAGTCCAGCCGAACGTGGTCATCGTCGACGCGTATGCGCCGACCCGCCGGCTCGCGCCGGAGTTCCACCGGGCCGGCTACGAGGTGGTGCGGGTGCAGAGCACGCCCGAGCCGCCGCTGGTCTATGCCAGCAGCTTCGACCTCTCGCCGTACGCGGCGAACATCGTGCACACCGGGGACCTGTCGGCCACGGTGGACGCCGTCGCGGCGTACCGGCCGGCCGCGGTCGTCGCCGGCGGCGAGCTGGGCGTGGAGCTGGCCGACCAGCTCAGCGAGGCGCTCGGCCTGCACACCAACGGCACCGCCCTCAGCCCGGCGCGGCGGGACAAGTACCGCCAGATCGAGACCGTCCGGGCCGCCGGCCTGCGCGCGGCCCACCAGCTCCTGGTCCGGGACGCCGACCAGCTCGCCCGGTGGCACCGGGAGCTGGGCGGCCGGGTGGTGGTCAAGCCGATCCGCAGCGCGGCCGGCGACGGCGTCTCGTTCTGCGCCACACCGGAGGAGTCGGTGGCCGGGTACCGGGCGGCGCTCGGGGCGGAGAACGTCTTCTCCGCCCGCAACGAGGCGGTCGTGGCGCAGGAGTACCTCGTCGGCCCGGAGTACGTGGTGGACACGGTGAGCCGGGACGGCCAGCACCACGTCACCGACATCTGGAAGTACGAGAAGCTCACCGCCAACGGCATCCTGGACCTGACCACGGGGCTGCGCCTGCTGCCCCGGCACGGCGAGGCGCAGGAGGCGCTGGTCCCGTACGCGTTCGAGGTGCTGGACGCGCTGGGCATCGCGCACGGCGCCGCCCACCTGGAGATCAAGCTGACCCCGGACGGCCCGTGCCTGGTCGAGGTCGGCGCGCGCATGGCGGGCCTGGACATGCCGCACTACAGCCGGGAGTGCGCCGGCGAGGCCCAGCTGGAGTGGATCGTCGACGCGTACGTGCGCCCGGAGCGGTTCGCCGCCCGCTGGAAGGAGTCGTACCGGCTGCGCCGCCACTTCGTCAGCGCGATGACCGTCTCGCCGGTCGACGGGCGGCTGCGTGGCTACCCGCTGCTGCCGGTGGTCGAGAAGTTGGAGAGCCTGGTCGAGATCCGGCCGGTGGTCGCCCCCGGCGGGCGGCTGCGCCGCACCGTCGACGACATGACCTGCCCGCTGATCGTCAACCTGAGCCACGAGGTCGCCGAGGTGGTCGAGCGTGACTTCGGCACCGTCCGGTACCTGGACGGCCCGTCCTTCTACGACGTGGAGGAATGATGGGCGACCGGCCGCACGTCGTCGTCATCCACCGTTGGCGGGCCAGGTACGCGGAGTACGCCCGGTACGTCGACCACCGTCGCACCGCGGTCACCTACGTCAGCACGGAGGTGGGCGCCTCCGCCGTCCCCGCCGGCGCCGCCGGCGTCGCGCTGGTGCCGGCCACGGACGACCTGCCCTCGGTCGCGGACCGGGTCAAGCAGTTGGCGGTCGAGCACGGGCAGCCCTCGGCGATCGTGGCGCTGAAGGAGGACGACCTGCTGGTCGCCGCCCAGCTGCGGCGGGAGTGGGGCTGCCCGGGCCCGCGCCCGGAGCAGGTGCTGCCGTTCCGGGACAAGCTCGCGATGGCGGGGGCGGTCGCGGGGGCGGGCCTGGCGGTTCCGGCGTTCGTCGCCGCGCGGGACGCCGACGAGATCCGGGCGTTCGCGGACCGGCACGGCTGGCCGGTGGTCGTGAAGCCGCGGCTGGGCAGCTCCAGCGCCGGCGTGGCCCGGCTGGACGGCCCGGCGGACGCCGAGCGCGTGGAGTTCGCCGGCGAGACGCTGATGGTGCAGGCGTTCGACCCCCGGCAGATCTACCACGTCGACGGGTACTTCGACGGCGCGCGCCTCGGCCCGTACCGGGCGTCCCGGTACGTCAACGACTGCCTCGGCTTCCGCACCGGCACCGCGCTCGGTTCGGTCGAGGAGGACGATCCGGACCTGGTGGCCGCGATCGGCGCGTTCACGGCCCGGGTGATGGCGGCGCTGACCGGCGACCCGTCCGTGTTCCACCTGGAGGTGTTCGTCGACCCGGGGCGGCGGGAGTGCGCGTTCCTGGAGGTGGGCGCGCGGGTCGGCGGGGCGGAGATCCCGTTCCTGTGGCGGGAGGTGCACGGCTACGACCTGATGGAGACGGCGTTCCGGCTCCAGCTCGGCCGGCGCGCCCGCCCGTGGTCGGCCGCCGCCAGTGCCCCGCGCGGCGAGGTGGCCGGCTGGCTGCTCGCGCCCGCGCCGGCCGCCCGCCCGTGCCGGATCACCGAGGCCACCTCGATGCTCGGCCGCGACCC
Source organism: Micromonospora sp. B11E3 (assembly GCF_039871625.1). NCBI lineage: Bacteria > Bacillati > Actinomycetota > Actinomycetes > Micromonosporales > Micromonosporaceae > Micromonospora > Micromonospora sp. B11E3. The sequence continues at coordinate 62,522 of NZ_JBDPMC010000023.1, forward strand.
CGGCCCGTACGCCGAGGCGCTGCTGCGGCCGGGCGAGGTGCTGCCCGCCGCGGACGCCTACTACGAGCACGTCGGCGGTCGGTTCCGCTTCCGCGGCGCGTGTTCCGCCGACGTGGCGGCGGCCATCGCGGTCACCGCCCGGGACTTCCGGGTCGCCGCCGAGCCGCTCTGACCCGAGCCGCTCCGGCCCGCGTCGCTCCGGCCCGCGTCGCTCCGGCCCGCGTCGCTCCGGCCCGCGTCGCTCCGGCCCGCGTCGCTCCGGCCTGTGTTGCTCCGGCCGGTGTCGTTCCGATCCGTGTCGCCCCCGCCGGTGTCGTTCCGATCCGTGTCGCCCCCGGCGCCCGGCCGGGGGATCGAGGCCCGCCGGACGACCGCCTCGCGCAGGTCGAGCAGGGTGCGGGCCAGTGCGCGGTCCGCCGGGGTGACCCGGGGTGCGTCCAGGCCCTCGGTGAGCCGGCGGAGGAACTCCTCGCCCGGGCGGGCCCGCCGGGCCAGCCAGCCCTGGGCGAACGGGCGACCCAGGGTCGCCCCGGCGAGGATCAGCGACTGCGCGAGGCGTTCCTGCCCGCGCTCGGCCGCGCCGGAGCGGGTCAGCAGCTCCGCGTAGCAGTACAGGGCGACCGCGCAGGCCAGCGGCTCGCGGCTGGGGTCGAGCAGGCCCAGGCCCCGTTCGACCAGCAGTCGCGCCTCGGCCGGCCGGCCCTGCCCGGTCAGCGCCGCGCCGAGGCCGATCATCGCGACCGGTGCCAGCCGGTCCCGGCCCGGCTCGAGCAGCTCGACCGCGAGGGCCAGGTGGCCGCCGGCCTCGTCCAGCCGGGCGGACTCGCGCAGCAGGGCCAGGCCCAGCCGGGCATGCGCCTCACCGGTCGCGCGGGGGTCGTCCAGCCGCCGGGCCGCCGCCAGCGCGAGCGCGCAGCAGTCCGCGGGCAGTCGCACCCCGGCCGCCTGGGCCAGCGCCACGAACTGCGCGGTCAGGGCCGGGTCGCCGCGGCCGGCCAGCCAGCGGGCGACGGCCGGCAGGTTCGCCGACTCGGCGGCCAGGAAGGCGGCCGGGTCGCCGTCGCGGAACGGCAGCCACTCGGCCGGCCCGGTGACCGGCGGGCCCGGCCGGTCCGGGTCGACCAGCCGGGCGGCGTGGTCCAGGGTGGCCAGGTACCAGCGGATGGTCCGCTCCTCGACCACCGGCCGGTCGGTCAGCTGCGCGGCGCGGTGGCGGGCGTACCGGCCGATCAGCTCGTGGAACCCGTACCGGTCGGGGCCGGTCTCCAGCACCAGGTTCGCCGAGATCAGCTCGTCGAGCAGCCGGCGGGCCCGGATCACGGAGGTGCCCGCCGCGGCGGCCGCCAGGTGCAGGCTGACCGACCCCGCCGGGGCGCCGGCCGCCTCGCCCGGGACGGTCGTCTCCACCGGAATCAGGCCGAGCTGGTCGAACAGGCGGGCGGCGGCCGGGTCGACGCCCGCGTGCGTCTCGGCCAGCGCCCGCCCGACGGTCCGCCGGTCGCCGGGGACGGACAGCGCGTCCACCCGCTCCCGCAGCTCGTCGGCGAACGAGACGAGCGACTGGGTGGCCCGGGCGGCGAGCGTCGCGCCGGCCAGCCGCAGGGCCAGCGGCCAGCCGCCGCAGAGCGCGACCACCTCGGCCGCGCCCTCCCCGCGCAGCCGGTCCGGGCCGGTGATCTCGCGGAGCAGGTCCCGGGCGGCGGCCGGCGGCAGCGGCCGGAGAGTGAGCACCCGGGTCGCGTGGTGCGCGGCGAGCGCGGTCAGCCGGTGCCGGCTGGTCGCCACGATCAGGCTGCCGGCGGTCGGCGGGACCAGCGGCAGCAGCTGGTCCACCGAGCCGGCGTCGTCGGCCACCACCAGCAGGCGCCGGCCGTGCAGCCGCGTCCGGTACAGCGCGGCCCGCTCCTCGACGCCGGTCGGGAGCTGCGCCGCAGGCACCCCCAGCGCCAGCAGCACGGCGCCCAGCGCCGCGACGGGGGAGGAGGCACTGGTGCCGTCCGAGCCGTGCAGGTCCACGAAGATCTGGCCGTCGGGGAAGCGGCCGGCCACCGCGTGCGCCCAGCGCACCGCGAGCGCCGTCTTGCCGATCCCGCCCGCGCCGGACACCATCAGCACCCGCGGTTCGTCGGCCGGGTCGGGCAGCGCGGCGGTCAGCGCCGCCAGGTCGTCCCCCCGGCCGAGGAAGTGGCCGACGCTCGCCGGCATCTGCGCCGGCGGGAGCGCGGCCGCCGGAGCGGAATCCGGTCGCGGCGGCTGCACCGGCGGCGAGGTCCGGCCCGCCCCGGCGCTGCCCCCGGGCGCCGGGGCGTGGCCGGGTGGCTGCCCCGCGCCGGACGCCTGCGGCGGGCCCTCCCCCCGGAGGATCGACGCGTGCAGCTCCCGCAGGTCCGCGCACGGGTCGCTGCCCAGCTCCTCGACCAGCCGGTCGCGCAGCGCGTGGTACGTCCGCAGCGCCTCGGCCTGCCGGTTGGACCGGTACAGCGCCGTCATCAGCTGCCCGGTCAGCCGCTCCCGCAGCGGGTTCGCGGCGACCGCGGCGACCAGCTCCGGCACCAGCTCGGAGTGGCGGCCCAGCCGCAGCTCCGCCTCGACGTACTCCTCCAGCAGGGCGTCGCGCAGCTCGGCCAGGCGGACCCGGTCCGTCTCGACGCCGGGCACGGCGACGCCCTCCAGCGGCTGGCCGCGCCACAGCCGCAGCGCGTCCCGCAGCCGCTCGGCGGTCTCGGCGGTGCTGTCCGCGTGGCCGGCCTGCCGCATCAGCTCCTCGCAGCGCGCCAGGTCGCAGGCGCCGTCGGGCAGCCCCAGCAGGTACCCGGGACCGCGGGTGACCACCGCGCTGCCGGTCTTGCGCCGCAGCGACGAGACCAGCCCCTGCACCCGCGAGCGCGGGTTGGCCGGCAGCCGCCCGCCCCACAGGTCGTCGATCAGCCGCTCGGTGGACAGCACCGTTCCCCTGGCCAGCGCCAGCAGGGCGAGCAGGCTGCGCTCCAGCGGCGCCAGCGGGACGTGCGCCCCGTCCAACCGCGCCTCGACCGGCCCGAGCAGGACCAGCTCCAACACCGCGCACCTCCCGGACCGGCTGATTTCGGCGACGTGTTTCCCTCGCGGGGTGACCTCAGGAGGCTCAGGCGCCCCCGGCGGCCGGCGGGCGGCCGGCGAGCGCGACGCTGTGTCCCCGGAACTCGGCGACGACCGCGCCGTCCTGCCGGCGCACCGTGACGTCGTAGACGCCGTTGCGCCCGTACCGGTGCCGTGCGACCGCCTCGGCGGACAGTTCGTCGTCCACGGCGACCGGGTGCAGGAAGCTGATCTGGGCGCTGTGCGCGACCGTGACCGGCCCGTACCCGTTGCAGGCGTACGCGAACGCGGTGTCGGCCAGCAAAAACAGGTAGCCACCGTGCGCGATGCCGTGCCCGTTGAGCATCTCGGGGGTGATCCGCAGCCGGACGGTGGCTCGGCCGGCGTCGACCCGTTCGACACGAACGCCGAGCGCCTGGCTGGTGGTGTCACGGGCGTACAGCTGCGCGGCCCAGCCTGGCAGCTCGCCCGGTGACCCGGTCGGTATGGTGGCGGAACCCGAATCCGTCGGCATGTCTCACTCATTCCTACTGTTCGGCGTGCCGGGCGATGGGGCGCGTCACGAAGCCGTACGCTCCAGTTCTTCGCCGATCGCCCGGCAACCGTCCTGCTTGTTGCCCGTGCAGGCTGACGGTACGAGCAACGAGGCGGGCGGCGCATCGTCCCCAGTGTCCGAATAGGAGGCCGTAGACCGTCGGCGACGGACAACCGGCATGGGCTCGAACGAAGCGTCGGGGCAGCGCGGGAGAACGCGGGGATGGCGGGGGCGTCCCCGCCCCTCCCCGGTCTCCCGTACGTCGGTGCGCGCTGGTGATCGCGTCGCCGGCCCGCGGGCGGGAACCGCCCCGGCGTCGCAGGGTAGCCCGGTTACGCCTGCGCCATGGAGAACTCGGGTGCGGGCACGCCCTGGTGCCGCCGGAGGTCCGCACCGTCACAGGCGGCGAGCGCCTCCTGGGACCGTCGGGTGTCGGGGTGCTCGACGCCCAGCACGTGCCGGCGAGCCGCGACGGTCTCGACCAGGAGCCGCTGCGCCTCCGCGACCCGGCCCGTCGCCCGGTACGCCAGCGCCAGGTTGTGCTGGGACGTCAACGTGTCGGGGTGATCGTCACCGAGGATTCGCCGACGGGTCCGAAGCGTCGCCTCGTACAGGGCTGTGGCCTCCTCGATCCGCTGCACGGCCCGGAGACAGCCGGCAAGGTCGTTGCGTGAGTGCAGCGTCTCCGGATGGTACGGACCGAGCACCCGCATCCGGGCGCGGAGGGTCTCCTCGGTCAGCGCGATCGCCTCGTCGTGCCGGCCGAGCTCGCGGTACCCGATGGCCACGCTGCTCGCCGTCCGCAGTGTGTCGGGGTGATCGGCGCCGAGCAGTCGCCGTCGGTCCGCGAGTACGTCGTCGCTGAGCCGCGCGGCTTCCCGCAGCCGGCCCACGGACCAGTAGCAGCCCGCCAGCACGTAGCGCGCACCGAGCACATCGGGGTGTTCGGTGCCGAACAGCCGCTGTCGCAACTCCACGGCCAGCTCCGCCATGCCCGCCGACGTCGCGTAGCGGCCCTGGCCGCGGTGATAGGCCGCGCACGCGAGCAGCAACGTCGCGCCGACCGCGGCCAGACCCGCGTCGCGCCCGAGGGGGCCGGCCAGGTGCGCCGCGAGGGCTTCGATGTGCGGGGCGAGCAGGGTCCAGCGCTCCCAGTCGCCCACCGCGGTCTCCGGGTCGCCCTCGGGCAGTGCCGCCCGTAACAGTCCGGCCGCCGCCCGGCACGCGGTCGCGTCGACGTGCGCCGCGCGGATCACGGCCTGCACCAGCCGGTGCACGTTGAGCACCGCGCCGGCCCTGGTGACGAGGCTGTAGGACGCGCCGAGGGCGAGTGCGTCCTCGATCACGAGCGGGTCCCGGCCCGCGCACAGCAGTTCGACCGGGATGCGATCCGGCGCCAGGTACGCGATGACGTCGAAGAGTTCAGCCGCGACGGGGTCCTCGTCGGCGACGGCGGTGATGGACACCTGCCAGGTACGGGCCACCGAGTGCTCCCACGGACGGGACCGGGGTGTGACGTCCAGGATCCGGCCGGACTGTTCGGCGCACCGCCGCCGGTACTCGCCGACGGTCACGTGCCTGCGCTCCATCAGGTACGCGGCCGCGTGGCATATCGCGAGCGGCAGGTCACCGAGGTCCGCGGCGAGTTCACGGGCCTCCGCCAGTTCACCCTCCCGGCCGGCGCGGCGGACCAGCAGGTCCACGCTCGCTTCACGGGCGAGGACCGGAACCCGCAGCGGGGCCAATCCCAGCCCGGCCCAGTCCATGTCCCGGCGGCTGGTCACCACGACCCGGCCGGAGCCCTCGCTTCTGCTGGCGGCGGCCAGCACCGGCTCGATCACGGCCGGATCGGTGACATTGTCGAGGACCACGAGCCAGCCGCCATGCCCGGCGAGCCACCGCAGCGCCCACGCGGCCGCGTCGTCGACCCCCGCCGACCGTGGCCACGTGGGCGTCAGGCTCCGGGTCAGCGCGGCGAGACCGGCCGCGACGCTGTCGGCGGTGTCCGCGTCGACCCACCACAACGGCCGGTACCGGCCGCGGTGCGCGTGCGCGTACTGGAGCGCGAGCTCGGTCTTGCCCACTCCGCCGAGCCCGAACACCGCGGCCCCGAGGACAGTTCCACCGGCGTCGACATTGACCTGTTCCGCCAGGCTCTGCAGCGTTTCCCGCCGGCCGAGGAAAACGGGCGTCGGACGACGCGGCAGATTTGACAGTTGTTCGAACTCGCCACCGACCGACGGGTCGCCCTCGCGCAGCGCCCGCAGTTGCGCCCAGGCGCGGCGAAAATAGGCCGGATCGCCACCACAGCAGGACACGTAGGCCGCCACCGTTTCCCACTTCGGCAGCCGGGCGCCACCGGCCGCGTCGGCGAGCGCGGTCCGGGAGCGGCCGCTCTGCCGCGCCATCCGCTGGTAGGTGGGATTGCCTGCGGAGTACCGCAATTGACGCAATTGATCGGCGAACGCGTGCAGTGGATTGAGGTCAGGTTGAAGAGGACGTTCAGGGCGAGGCATGTCTGCGGATCGTAGCTACGGTGTAACGGCTGGTAGGAGAGCGATCCAGCCATCAAGCGCCCGCCTTTCGGGGGAGCCGCTCTCATCGTCGTCGATGCCCGGTGGTGCCGCCCCTCCCTGGCGCCTGCTGATCTACCAGCAGGTCGCCGGGATTGGCGCGTTCTGAATTCCGCGCTCGGCCGACTCCTTCACCGATGACGTTAAGTGGCCATCCGATTGCCGTAAGCGATGGGCGGCCGTCCCGGTCATCGGGCCGCATCGCCTCGGTCGCCCTTGCGTCGCGGCGCGCATCCGATCAGGACACGGCCGCGGCGCCGCCTGTGCCATGCCCGAGTCACGGGTCGGTGCGGCGAAAAACGCCTGCCGCGTCGCGCCTCGCCCTTTTTCCGGAATCAATTTCGGCTCTTCGAATTTGAGCGGGGTTGAGGTGTCCGTGGTGGCGTGCGGATCGTGCCCGGCGACGGCGGGCGGATGCGCTTGAGCGTGGAGAAGCTGGAAGCCCTCGGCGAGCCGGCGTCGCTGGTGGCGCTGCGCAAGACGGTCGCGGCGATGCTGCCCCGCGTCGATTTGCCCGAGCTGCTGATGGAGGTGCACTCCTGGACCGGCTGCTTCGACGAGTACGTGCACGTCGGGGACCTGTCTACCCGCATCGAGGATCTGTCGGTCAGCATCGCGGCGCTGCTGGTGGCCGAGGCGTGCAACGTCGGCCGGACGCCGGTGGTCAAGCCGGGCGAGCCGGCGCTGACCCGTGACCGGCTCTCGCACGTGGACCAGAACTACGTGCGCGCAGAAACCCACGCTGCAGCCAATGCCCGCCTGATCGAGGCGCAGGCTGGCATCGAGATTGCCCAGCTGTGGGGCGGCGGGCTGCTCGCCAGTGTCGACGGGCTGCGGTTCGTGGTACCGGTGCGCACCATCAACGCCGCGCCCAGCCCGCGCTACTTCGGCCTCAAGCGCGGCGGCACCTGGCTGAACGCGGTCAACGACCACCGGGATGTGGTTGTAGAGGGTGCCGGCATACCCACCCGGCAGCTTGGCGATCGAGGTGATCGAGCGGCCGGGGTCGGGCCGCAGGTCGCGGGCGGTGCGGATGACTCCTCCCGCGTCGTACCGGCCGCGGTGTCGCGTGCCGCGGCGCCGTCCCCGAGCTGTGCCCGTGCAGTGTGGTGCGTCGGTCGTCACCGCGCCACCAGCTCCGTGAGATCGGCGAGCAGCTCGGACGCGGTCACCGGGTCGAGTTCGGCGAAGGCGAGCGTGGACAGCTCCCCGGGCGGGTTCCACGCACTGGGCTGCTCGGACAGCCCTATGAATTCCAGCGACTGCTCGGTGGAGACGTCGACGGCGCCGATCGTGAACCCCTCCGACGGACTGACGATGATCCAGCGGTCCTTCGCGACCCGCTTGGACAGCCAGCACTGCACACCCGCGAACATCGGCTCGTCGCGTTTCCAGCCGCGCCGTTCCAGGCCGAGCAGTTTGGCTGTCGGCACGGTGATGTTCTCGAACCGCTCCAACCGGTCGCCGGCCGCCTCGTCGTCCGTGAGCCGGTGCACGGCGCGGCCGAGCTGCGGGAAAGGCTGCAGGATCTCGTGGCCGGCGAACAGCTCCTTCCACTGCGTCAGCTCCTCGCCGAGGTGAAGCGGGTGCGCCAGCCGCACCGAGGCGTCCTCCGGCAACGTGAACTCCTCATCCCGTACGTCGGCGAAGGTGCGGTCCTCCGCCACCCGGAACGCCGTCACCGCACCAGCGCCGCTGATGGCCGGGGTCCCGTACAGAGCCCTCTCCGAAGCCCCGGCCGGGACGCACAGCCACACCAGCCGCCGCACCAGATGCCACAGCAGGGGATGGGAGACGAACAGCTCGCGGAACTCACCGGTCGTCCAGCTGCGGCCCGCGACCATCGAGCCCTCCAGCCGGCGCACCTGGTCCGAGGCCACCGTCCGCACGTCTTTCTTCAGCGCCATGAACCGCTTACGTTCCGCCGGCGCCAGCTCGGCGTCGTCGCGGGCACCCGGTTTGGGCAGGTCCTTGCGCCGCTTGCCGTTCTGGTCCAGGACGTACGGCCGCAATTGCTCGTCGAAGCCCACGGTGAAGCGCCGGGGCCCGTAGTCCACGACGGTCGAGCCGTCGGCGTCCAGCCCGAAGTCCGGCACCAGCCGGTCGGCGAGTTCCTCGCCGGACAGCCCCAGATCGGCCGCCACCTGCTCGATCTTCTCCATGGCGCGCGTCCTGAGCGCCTTGAATTTCACGCGCTGGGACACCCCGTGCAGATGCATCAGGGCCACGTCGCTGCCGATGGCCGCCAGCACGTCCAGGCCCTCCACGGCCCGCTGGTGCGCTCCCTCGCCGGGCCAGTTCCGCAGGACCGGCGCCAGCCGGCGCACCGTGTCGTCGTCGCCGAGCCACCCCAGGGCATGCAGCGCCCAGCTTTCCTTGGCCGGCATCCCGGACAGCCGCCACTGCTCGAACAGGGACCAGGCGAAGGCGGCCAGCGACTCGGGATCGCACGCCTCCTTCACCATCTCCACGCCCGTATAGACCGCGCCCGGCCGGGAGATCGCCAGCATGGTCAGCAGATGGCGCACGGACTCGGCCGGCAGCGCCGAGGCCCGGTCTCGCAGCAGCACGCGCGGCAGCAGCCGGGGGTCCGCCCAGGCGGCGGGCCGCGGCATCTTCGACGGCAGCGCCAGCTCCAGACCGTCGGCCGACAGCAGGTCCCGGACAGCGTCGACCGCCTTGGGGCCGTGACCGGCCGCCGCGTCGAGTACGGCGTCCTTGCCGTGCGTGGCGGCGATGGCCCGCAGCGCGTGCTCGGCGCTGTGGCGGGCGGCGCCCGCCGGACCGGCCGCGTCGGGCACCAGCAGCGCGGCGGCGTCCGCGCCGTGCCGGGCGAACCAGGCGCGGGTCGTGGCCGCGACGGACTTCAGCCGCACGAACCAGTCGGCCATCAGCCGCGCGACCTCCAGCTGCCGATAGGGCAGGAGCAGCCCGCCGGCCACAGCGGGCTCCCGCGCCGCGGCGCGCAGTATCGGCGGCAGCGCGTCCTCCTCCCACCGGGCGGCCACCGGCTTCAGCTCCTTGACGAGCTCCCACATGTGCTGGGGAGTCCACTGCGCCAGCAGCGGGCGGTACGTATCCGGGCCGTCGGCGAACAGGGCGGCCAGACGATGGTTGTCGAGGTCCGTGAACTGCTCCCACAGGGTTCGGACGTCGGGATACGGCTCGTTCTGCCGGCGCCGCACCCGCCGCGTGGGCTCCTCGACGGCGGCAGCCCATGCCTCGCGCTCGCCGGGCTGCCACAGCATGCGGGTCTCCTCACCGGCGACGAGCCCCTTGACGATTCTCGGCTTCGGCGCCGTCCGCCTGCCTGTCCACGGCGGGCTCACCAGCAGCTCGGGCAGCGCGTCGGCGGGGGCGTCGGCGGCGGCCGGGTGCAGCAGCTCCCGCACCACCTCGGCGGCCTTGGGCGGGAACTGTGCGATCCGCGACTTCAGCAGCTCACCGTGCGTGGCTACATGCGCGGTCAGCAACTGGCCCAGCAGGAAGGAGTTGCGGCCCGGGGCGGGCGCCGCCCGGCCGGCCAGCAGGCGGGCCGCGCGCACCGGATACCGGCGCACCGCCTCCAGCAGCGCCGGACGCACCTGTTTGTCGTCCGCGTGGGACATCAGCAGCTCGAACGCCTCGTCCGTCGGCAGCTCCGCCAAGATGCCCGCCTGTTCTTCCGCCGATGCCCCGTAGGAAGGCGTACGGTCCCGCCAGATCTCCGCGATCAGCGCGGCGACGGCCGGGCCGACGCCCTCGGCGACGGTGGCCGCAGTGGAGAGCCTGCCGTCGTAGGCGGGCACGCCGCCCGCCCGCAGCAGAGCACGCAGCTGCTCCTCGTCGTTCAGCGACTCGAACAGCATGGCGCGTACGACATGATCTTCCCGGCCGCTCTCCCCCGGGTCGGCGCAGCACTCCGCGACCCAGTCGGTCTCGCCCGGGACCAGATACGACACCACAATTCGGCGCCGCGCACCGCCGCGGTGCGCGGCCAGAGCCGCTACCACCTCGCGGTACTGGTCCTCACCGGCCATCGACAGCAGCGTCCGCATCCGGTCGGCGGCGCTCCGGCGCAACCACAGCCGTTGCCGCGGCGGCGAGTCGCCCTCGGGCAGGACGGCCAGCCTGGTGGTCCGGTCCTGGCCGCTCTCGTGGTCGAGCTCGAACAGCTCCACCGTGGCACGGGCCGCGAAGACCAGCCCGTGCCGCAGATCCCAGGCGTCAACGACCTCTTCGTACAGCAGCTTCCCGCGGTCGGTGATCACGGCCAGGACCGCGGCGCCGACCGGATCCGCCGTCCCCTTCAGGTAGCGGCGTGCGGCGGCTGCCAGCTCAGGGTCGACGCCCGGGACGTCCCCGTCGAGGACCGTGCCGGTCCACTCCTCCTTCGCCGCCGCGAGCCGCCTGTCCCAGTGGTCGAGAGCCGCCCCATGGGGGACGTGCGTGAACCGCTCGATGCCGCCCCAGCGCGGGCGGACCCTGTGCCGCCAGGCGACGGGCATCACGAAGGAGTCCTCGTCGGGTGTCGTCGCAGCATCTTCGGCGTTTCCGGTGCCCCCGGCGTCCGGCGTGTGGCCGGCGCCCACGGGCGCGTACCCCTCGCGTTCCTTCTCTCGCACGGCCTCGGCCACGTACGCCTCCGCGGCCGTCGCCGAGCCGCAGTCCTCGACCCGCGTACGCCCGGGTGCACCGGCATCTCCGTGACGGACAATTACCATCGCGCCGTCCGACCCAACCTCCCAGAACATGGTCGGGCTGTTTTCTCCCCCGTCAGCCAGCTCCCAGCGCCGCACGGCCGCCCCTTCCTCGGACCCACGCCGACCCAGGTCAGCGCTCCTCTGATGAACCCGCCCGCGACATGGGCGAGCGACGGGCCCCACAGTAGATCCGGTCACTGACAACGGCCGCTGGCGGCCCTGCACCAGGGTCCAGCCGAGGTGAGGCCAAAGGCCACAACGGCTCCGCCGTGAGCTACGAGGTACTGCCTTCGAGCTGGCGCGGAACGCGGGAGGCGCGTAGTTCACGCAGGTCGGGGATGTGGTTGTAGAGAGTGCCGGCGGAAACGCCGAGGAGTTTCGCGATGGACTCGATGCTGTTCTCCGGGTTGGGGAGCATGTCGCGGGCCGCGCGCAAGAGCTCGGGCGTGATGACCGAGGGGCGCCCGCCGGTCCGGCCGCGGGCGCGGGCGGCGGCCAGGCCCTCGTTCGTCCCCGCGACGATGAGCTCGCGGATGAACTCCGCGAGCGCGGCGAAGACGTGGAAGATCAGACGCCCGCCGGGGGTGGTGGTGTCCAGGTTCTCGTGGAGCGAGGTGAAGCCGACACCGCGCTCGCGCAGCTCGGCGACCATCGTCACGAGGTCCTTGAGGGAGCGGCCGTAGCGGTCGAGGGAGGGCACCACGAGAGTGTCGCCCTCGGCCAGGAAGGCGTGGCACGCCTTGAGCGTCCGGGTCAGACGTGCGGGATCACCCCGGTGCCGTACGACGCGAGCGTCTTCTCCCTGTCGTCGTGCATCAGATACAGGGCGAAGTTGTCGACCCCGATCTCCGTCAGCTCCTGCAACCGGTCGACGTGCGCCGACTCGGGACCGAGCAGGCAGAATCGGTCGACGATCTCGTCCGGGACGAAGTCGGTCGACGGGTTGCCGGCGCGGCCGTGGTGCGAGTAGTCGTAGCCCTCGCGCCCCTTGATGTAGTCGGTCAACGCCCGGGGCACGACCCCCGAGTCGCCGTAGCGGACGACCAGGTCGGCGACGTGGTTGCCGACCATCCCGCCGAACCAGCGCAGCTGCTCGCGCTGGTGGGCGAGGTCCGTGCCCACGTACGCGGGCGCGGCCACGCACATGGTGATCGCGTCGGGGTCCCGGCCGGCGGCGGCGGCGGCCTCGCGTACCGAGCCGATCGTCCAGCGGGCGATGTCCGGGTCGGCGGTCTGCAGGATGAAGCCGTCGGCCTGCTCGCCGACCAGCTTCAGCGCCTTCGGGCCGTACGCGGCCATCCAGATCTCCAACCGGCCGTCGCGCACCCACGGGATGCGCACCGGCGTGCCGTGGTGCTCCACCTCGCGCCCCTCGGCCAGCTCCTTGATCACGCGCATGGCCCGCCCCAACTCGGCCAGGCTCGCCGGTCGCTGGCCGATGACCCGCCGGGCGGAGTCGCCCCGGCCGATCCCGCACACCGTACGGTTGCCGAACATCTCGTTGAGCGTGGCGAACAGCGAGGCGGTGACCGACCAGTCGCGGGTGCTCGGGTTGGTCACCATCGGCCCGACGACCAGGTGCTTCGTCGCGGCGAGGACCTGCGAGTAGATGACGAACGGCTCCTGCCACAGCACGCACGAGTCGAACGTCCACCCGTACCGGAACCCGTTGTCCTCGGCGGCGGCGAGGCCCGCCACGACCTCGCGGGCGGGCGGGTCGGTCTGCAGTACGACACCGAAGTCCACGACTCCTCCTCCGTCAGACCAGGTACTGGCACAGGTCGCGCTTCAGGAACCGGCCGTGCCCGGCGGCGCCGTGGAAGGCGTCGCCGTCGACCACGACCCGGCCGCGCGACAGCACGGTCGAGACCTTCCCGGTCAGCTCCATGCCCTCGTACGCCGAGTAGTCCACGTTCATGTGGTGGGTACGGGCGGAGATCGTCTGCCGGGCCGTCGGGTCGTACACGGTGATGTCCGCGTCCGCGCCCGGCGCGATGATGCCCTTGCGCGGGTACAGGCCGAACATCCGGGCGGGCGTGGTCGAGCTGATCTCCACCCACCGGGCCAGGCTGATCTCGCCCTTCACCACGCCCTGGTAGAGCAGGTCCATCCGGTGCTCCACGCCCGGCATCCCGTTCGGGATCTTGGAGAAGTCGCCCCGGCCCAGCTCCTTCTGGTCCTTGAAGCAGAACGGGCAGTGGTCGGTGGACACCAGCGACAGGTCGTTGGTGCGCAGTCCCCGCCACAGCTCCGCCTGGTGCTCCTTCGGCCGCAGCGGGGGAGAGGCGACGTACTTCGCGCCCTCGAAGTCGGGCCCGGCCATGTCGTCCAGCGACAGGAACAGGTACTGCGGGCAGGTTTCGGCGAACACGTTCTGGCCGGTGTCGCGCGCCCGGGTCACCGCGTCGAGGGCGTGCGCGGCCGACAGGTGCACGATGTACAGCGGCGCGCCGGTGACCCCGGCCAGGGTGATCGCCCGGGAGGTGGCCTCGCCCTCCAGCTCCGGCGGCCGGGTCAGCCCGTGCTGCACCGGCTCCACCTGCCCGTTCGCGAGGGCCTGCGCGACGAGCTGGTCGATCGCGATGCCGTTCTCGGCGTGCATGAGGATCATCGACCCGGTGTCGCGGGCCTTCTGCATCGCTCGCAGGATCTCCCCGTCGGTGGCGTAGAAGACCCCCGGGTACGCCATGAACATCTTGAACGTGTTGACGCCCGCGTCGATGCAGGCCTCCATCTCCTTGAGCGAGGTGTCGTTGACGTCCGAGACGATCATGTGGAAGGCGTAGTCGATGGCGCAGTTCCCGTCGGCCTTGCCGTGCCAGGAGTCCAGCGCGGCCAGCAGCGACGTCCCCTTGGCCTGCACGGCGAAGTCCACGATGGTCGTCGTGCCGCCCCAGGCCGCCGCGATCGTTCCCGTCTCGAAGGTGTCCGCCGAGAACGTGCCGCCGAACGGCATCTCCATGTGGGTGTGGCCGTCGATGCCGCCCGGCACCACGTACTTGCCGGCTGCGTCGACGACGCGCTCGGCGCCGGCGGCCCACTGCTGCGCCAGGCCCGACTCGGGCGCGGCGAGCGCCGCGATCCGCTCGCCGGACACCAGCACGTCCGCCGGGTACGCCCCGGTGGCGTTGACGACCGTCCCGTTGCGAATGATGATGCTCACGGGTTCACCAGCGATCCGTAGGTCTCGGGCCGGCGGTCGCGGTAGAACGCCCACAGGTCGCGTACCTCGGCCAGCTTGTCCATGTCCAGGTCGCGGACCACGACCTCCTCCTCGGTGTCCGACGCCGCGTCACCCACCAGCTGCCCGCGCGGGTCCACGAAGTACGACTGGCCGTAGAAGTCGTTGTCGCCCAACGGCTCCACGCCGACCCGGTTGATCGTGCCGACGTAGTACTCGTTGGCCACCGCCGCAGCCGGCTGCTCCAGCCGCCACAGGTACTCCGACAGGCCCCGGCTCGTCGCCGACGGGTTGAACACGATCTTCGCGCCGGCCAGGCCCAGCGCCCGCCAGCCCTCCGGGAAGTGCCGCTCGTAGCAGATGTAGACGCCGATGCGGCCCACGGCCGTGTCGAACACGGGATAGCCGAGGTTCCCCGGCCGGAAGTAGAACTTCTCCCAGAACCCCTTCACCTGCGGGATGTGGTTCTTGCGGTGCTTGCCGAGGTACGTGCCGTCGGCGTCGATCACCGCCGCCGTGTTGTAGTAGACGCCCGGCTGCTCCTGCTCGTACATCGGCACGACCAGCACCACGCCGAGCTGCTCGGCCAGCTCGCACATCAGCGCGGTCGTCGGCCCGTCCGGGATCGCCTCGGTGTACGAGTAGTAGTCGGCGTCCTGCACCTGGCAGAAGTACGGGCCGTAGAACAGCTCCTGCAGGCAGACGACCTGCGCGCCCTGCGACGCGGCGCTGCGGATCGCCTCGACCGCGTTTGCGATCATCGACTCCTTGTCACCGGTCCACTTCTGCTGCACCAGTCCGGCCCGGACGATGTTGCTCACCTGCTTACCTCCTTGGGGTGGGCGGCACGCTTCGCGCGACCGCCCGGTAGCGTCAACGCCAGGTAGACGACGAACGCGCCGACGAGACCGGCGGCCCAGCTGTAGTCGTAGAGCGGCTTGAGGAACGGGATCAGCCCGTCCTCCGGGAACGGTCCCTTGCCGGGCGCCGAGTACGCCCCGCCCACCGCCAGGACCGCGCCGACGACGGTCGCGACGACCGCCGCCCAGTTCCAGCCGCCGGAGAACCAGTACCTGCCCTCGGGGCGGTAGAGGGCCGGCAGGTGCAGGCGGGTGCGGCTGCGGACCCAGTAGCCGGCGACGAGCACGCCGGCGACGGCGCCGAGCAGGCCGCCGTAGAACCCGAGCCAGACGAAAATGTAGATGTTCGGGTCCTGCACCAGGCGCCACGGCTGGATCAGGATGCCCAGCACGCCGGTGATCAGGCCGCCGGTGCGGAAGCTGACCAGCCGGGGCGCGGCGTTGGAGAAGTCGTACGCCGGGCTGACCGTGTTCGCGGCGACGTTCACCGACAGCGTCGCCACCACGACCGTGAACAGGCCCAGCGCGACGACGAGGGGGTTGTCGAACTTCGCCGCCAGCTGGATCGGGTCCCAGATCGCCTCGCCGTAGATCGCCGCCGTGCCCGAGGTGATGACGATCGACAGGATGGCGAAGAACGACATCGTCGTCGGCAGGCCCAGCACCTGCCCGTACGCCTGCTGCCGCTGGCTGCCGCCGAAGCGGGTGAAGTCCGGGATGTTCAGCGACAGCGTCGCCCAGAACGCCACCATCGCCATCAGCGACGGCGCGAACAGCCGCCAGAAGTCACCGCCCCAGCCCAGCGTCGACGGCTGGGACAGGATCGGGCCGAGCCCGCCCGCCTCCACCAGCACCCAGACCAGCAGGGCGACGGCGACGACGATGACGAACGGCGCGGCCCAGTTCTCGAAGCGCCGCAGCGTCTCCATGCCCCGCCAGATGATCGCCATCTCGATCGCCCAGAACAGCAGGAACGACGCCCACAACGTCCACGGGTAGTCCCAGACGGTGGCCGCGTCGACCCACCACGAGCCGAGCAGCTTGCCGGTGATCGCGTAGATCGCCTCGCCGCCGATCCACGTCTGGATGCCGAACCAGCCGCAGGCGATGAACGCCCGCAGCAGGGCCGCGAGGTTGGCGCCCCGGACCCCGTAGAACGCGCGGGCGAACACCGGGAACGGGATGCCGTACTTGGTGCCCGCGTGGCTGTTCAGCAGCATCGGGATCAGCACCAGCAGGTTCCCCAACGTGATCGTCAGGAACGCCTGCACCCAGTTCATGCCGAGCTGGATCAGCCCGGCGGCGAGCAGGTAGCTGGGGATGTTGTGCGCCATGCCGATCCACAGCGCCGCGAAGTTGTACGTGGTCCAGGTGCGCTTCTCGATCGGCACCGGAGCCAGCTCTTCGTTGAAGTACGGGCTGTCGGCGATCGTGGAGAAGTCCCGCAGTTCGACCCGGCCGTCCGGGTGCGTGATCTGGGTGCCGGGCTCGACCGCGCCGGTCTCGGCGGGGGGCAGGGGCTCGACGGCCATGGCTCACCTCCCTGGTACGCTGCCGCAACAGTGGCCGACCAGCCGGCGTGCGCTGCGGTTGAGGGCGGATCAGCTTCGATCTTTATCTCGGAATGGTGGATCTCGCGGGCCCGCCCAGGGCAGCGGCAAAGTGTCCACGCTTGCTGTGATCGACGGGCACTGTGTGCACCCGCACGCGCACGCCGGGGCTGTCAATCGGCCTTGCGGCGGTTGCCCCGTCACGCCTCGTCGAGCTCGTGCACCAGCAGCGCGACGTACAACGACAGCATCGACTCCGGGTCCTCCAGCGACACCCCGAGCACCTGCGTGATCCGCGACAGCTGCTGGTAGTACGCCGTACGCGACAGGTGCGCGGCGGCGGCCGCCGCCGACTTGTTGCCGCCCTGCTCGCAGAAGCAGCGCAGCAGCTCCAGCAGCCGCCCCCGCTGGCCGGCGTCGCGCGCCAGCAGCGGGCCCAGCTCACGGTCGGCGAACGCCCGCACCCGCTCGTCCTCCCGCAGCAGGTGCAGCAGGCCGCGCAGGCGCACGTTGTCCAGCCGGTGGTACAGCTGCGTACCCGCCGAACGCAGCGCCGCCCCCGCCACGTGCGCGGCCTCGCCCAGGCTGCGGCGCACCTCCGCGACGTGCGGCACGGTCGTGCCGACCGCCATCACCACCGGGCCCGCCGCCGACCGGTGCACCTCCCGGGCCAGCCGGCGCAGCACCGCGTCGACCTCCGCCTGCGCGGGCAGCGACAGCAGCGCGCGCACGCTCGTGTCGTCCACCACTCCCACCAGGGCGGGCACGGCGACCCGCCGGGCCGCCAACGCGGCCACCTCCGCCAGGTCCCGCAGCACCTCCTGCGTGGCCAGCGCCGGGGCGCGCGGCGTCACCGTCGCCGGCCGCACGGCCACGCCGACCAGCTGCCGCCGGTGCAGGCCGACGCCCAGCGCCGCCGCCCGGGCGGCCAGGTCCGCCGGCGGCACCGCCTGGCCGACCAGCTGCGCCAGCAGCATCCGGTGCGTCTGCCGCTCCAGGCTCTCCCGGTCCCGCGCCACGAGGCGGTGCACCGCCAGGGCCGACGCCGCCCGCTCCGCCACCACCACGTGCCGGTGCGGCGGCGGGTCCGGCGACAGCAGCACCAGCCGCCCCCAGTCGGCGCCCTGCGCGCCGACCATCGTGACCAGCCAGCCGGCCTCCTCGTCGTACGCGGTCCGCTCCGGCGCGGCCACCGACCGGGACCGCGACGCCCAGTCGGCCAGCAGCTCGCTGGGATCCTGCCCCGCCGCGTCGTACGCGAGCACCTCGTGTCCCAGCGTCTCCAGCACCACCGGCAACCCGGAGATCCGGGCGACCTCGCGCAGCACCTCGGCCGGCTCCGCCCCCGCCACGGTCAGCGACGTGAACGTCTCGTGCACCTGCTCGGCCGCCCGCAGCTCGGCCAGCTGCGCGTCGACGATCAGCGCCACCACCGCTTCGGTGACCGACACGAACCGCGTCTCCTCGGCGAGCGTGATCAGCGGCAGCCGGTGCCGGTCCGCCGCCGCCACCAGCGCCTCCGGCACCCGGTCGCTCCACCGCCGCACCAGCTCGACCACCAGCCCCGCCGCGCGCACCGCCGCCAGGTCGTCCACGTACCTGGTCAGCGCCGCCGCCTCGTCCGGCAGCGCGATCCCCGTGGTCAGCACCAGCTCGCCCCCGCGCAGCAGGTGCCCGATGTCGGCGACCTCCGCCACGTGCACCCAGCGGACCCGGCCCCGCATCCCGGCCGCGCCGGCCACCACCCGCGGCTTCGCGCGCCGGATCACCGGCAGCGCGAGGGCCTCGGCGACGGAGGGATACATCGATGCCTCCCCTCGAACGGGATGCACACAACGTAATGCTCCTGGGACGGAAGCGGTACAGGTTGTCCGTAGCGGTTGGACAACGAAAGCCGCGACACTCGCCCTACGTACGCCGATCAGGGGGAGGACGCGATGGCGCACCGCGAGCTGCTGGCCAGACACCGGTCAGTGATGCCACGATGGCTGGCCCTGTACTACGAGCAGCCCATCGAGTTCGCCAGCGCCTCCGGGCGCCGGGTGACCGACCGCGAGGGCCGCAGCTACCTCGACTTCTTCGCCGGCATCCTCACCAACGCCGTCGGCTACGACGTCGCCGAGATCAGCGACGCCGTCCGGGCGCAGCTCGACACCGGCGTGCTGCACTCGTCCACGCTGTACCTGATCCGGTCGCAGATCGAGCTGGCCGAGAAGATCGCCGAGCTGTCCGGCATCCCCGACGCCAAGGTGTTCTTCACCAACTCGGGCACCGAGGCGAACGAGACCGCCCTGATGCTCGCCACCCAGTACCGCCGCAGCGAGCAGGTCCTCGCCCTGCGCAACTCGTACCACGGCCGCGCGTTCGCCACCGTCGGCATCACCGGCATCCGCGGCTGGTCGGCCAGCTCGCTCAGCCCCGTCAAGGTGAGCTGGGTGCACGGCGGCTACCGCTACCGCAGCCCGTTCCGCGACCTGTCCGACGCCGACTACATCGCCGCCTGCGTCGCCGACCTGCGCGAGATCATCGAAACCACCACGGCGGGGGACGTCGCCTGCATGATCGTCGAGCCGATCCAGGGCGTCGGCGGCTTCGCCACCCCGCCCGACGGGCTGTTCGGCGAGTTCAAGAAGGTGCTCGACGAGTACGGCATCCTCCTCGTCTCCGACGAGGTGCAGACCGGCTGGGGCCGCACCGGCGAGCACTTCTGGGGCATCCAGGCCCACGGCGTCGTACCCGACGCGATCACCTTCGCCAAGGGCCTCGGCAACGGCCTCGCCATCGGCGGCGTCGTCGCCCGCGGCGACCTGATGGACTGCCTCGGCGCCAACTCCATCTCCACCTTCGGCGGCAACCCGCTCTCCACCGCCGGCGCCCTGGCGTCCCTGAACTACCTGCTGGAACACGACCTGCAGGCCAACGCGGCAACGCTGGGCGATCGGCTGCTCGACGGCCTGCGCGCGGTCGCCGCCGCGCAGCCCGTCGTCGGCGACGTCCGCGGCAAGGGCCTGATGCTCGCGCTGGAGCTCGTCGGCCCCGACGGCGCGCCCGACCCGGCCGCCGCCACCGCGCTGCTGGAGGAGACGCGCGAGCGCGGGCTGCTCGTCGGCAAGGGCGGCCTGCACGGCAACGTCATCCGCCTGGCCCCGCCGATGACCCTCACCCGGGACGAGGCCGACGAGGCCCTGGAGATCCTCACCCAGTCGATCGAGGCCGTGGCGAAGGAGGCGCAGACCAGATGAGGAAAACCACCCACTGGATCGGCGGCAAGCCGTACAACGGCGTCGCCGAGCGCACCGGTGACATCTACGACCCCGCCACCGGCCGCGTCGCCGGGCAGGTCGACTTCGCGAGCGCCGCCGTCGTGGACGAGGCCGTCGCCGCCGCGCAGGCGGCGTTCGCCCGCTGGCGTACGGCGTCCCTCGCCCAGCGCACGAGCGTCCTGTTCGCGTTCCGGCACCTGCTCCACGCCCGCCGCTCCGACCTCGCCGAGATCCTCACCGCCGAGCACGGCAAGGTGCTCTCCGACGCGGCGGGGGAGATCCAGCGCGGCCTGGAGAACGTCGAGTTCGCCTGCGGCATCCCGCAACTGCTCAAGGGCGGCTTCAGCGAGAACGCCTCCACGAACGTGGACGTGTACTCCCTCCGGCAGCCGCTCGGCGTCGTCGGCGTGATCACCCCGTTCAACTTCCCGGCCATGGTGCCGCTGTGGTTCGTGCCCAACGCCATCGCGTGCGGCAACACGGTGGTGCTCAAGCCGAGCGAGAAGGACCCGTCCGCCTCGAGCTTCCTCGCCGAACTGTTCGCCGAGGCCGGGCTGCCCGAGGGCGTCCTCAACGTCGTGCACGGCGACAGGGAGGCCGTCGACCGGATCCTCGAACACCCGACGATCAAGGCCGTCTCGTTCGTCGGCTCCACCCCGATCGCCCGGTACGTCTACGAGACCGGCACCCGCCACGGCAAGCGGGTGCAGGCGCTCGGCGGCGCCAAGAACCACATGGTCGTACTCCCCGACGCCAACCTCGACCTCGCCGCCGACGCCGCCGTCTCGGCGGGCTTCGGCTCGGCCGGCGAACGCTGCATGGCCGTCTCCGTGGTCGTGGCCGTCGACCCGGTCGGCGACGAACTGGTCGACAAGATCCGCGAGCGGATCGCCGCCCTGCACGTCGGCGACGGCCGCCGCCCCGGCTGCGAGATGGGCCCGCTCGTCACCGGCGCCCACCGCGACCGGGTGACGTCCTACCTGGACGCCGGCCGGGACGCGGGAGCGAAGCTGGTCGTCGACGGGCGCCACCATCCGATCGACGGCGAGCAGACCGGCTTCTGGCTCGGGCCGACCCTGTTCGACCACGTCGAGACCGACATGTCCGTCTACACCGACGAGATCTTCGGGCCGGTGCTGTGCGTGGTGCGGGTGCCCAGCTACGACGCCGCGGTCGAACTGGTCAACGCCAACCCGTGGGGCAACGGCACCGCGATCTTCACCAACGACGGCGGCGCGGCCCGGCGGTACCAGAACGAGATCGAGGTCGGCATGATCGGGGTGAACGTCCCGATCCCCGTCCCGATGTCGTACTACTCGTTCGGCGGGTGGAAGGAGTCGCTGTTCGGGGGCGCGCACGCGTACGGGCCGGAGGGGGTGAACTTCTTCGTCAGGTCGAAGGTGGTCACCAGCCGGTGGCTCGACCCGTCGCACGGCGGGGTGAACCTCGGCTTCCCCCAGGCCACCTGACGGCGGCGCCGGCCCGTGCGGGTCGTCGGGTCAGCGCGGGACCCGGCTGGGGCGCACGGTCGCCTGCCGGCCGTGTGCCTCGACGTCCCAGCGTCGGTCCAGGGCGTTGCTGCCGACGAGTTCGATCCGCCCGACGCTCTCCAGCAGGTCGGGGTCGACGACGAGCTTGCCGTCGCGGATGTCCAGGCCGAGCATGGTACGGAGGAACAGCAGGGGTGCCCCGCTGGCCCAGGCCTGCAGCGGGTGCCTGACCCAGACGTTGGGCTCGACGTAGACGTCGTCCGTGGCCGGCGCCGAACCCGCCGACGGGACAGTCAGGGCAGTTCTGACACGAGTTCGGCGACGTCCTCGGCGCAGCCGTAGGACAGGGTGACCCCGGCCCCGCCGTGGCCGTAGCAGTGCACCACCGGCCCGCGGTCGGTGAACTCGGTCTCCAGCCGCACGGCCGGGCGCCCCGGGCGTAAACCCACGCGGTGGCCGATGACGCGGGCCCCGTCGAGCGCGGGTACCAACTCGACGCACCGTCGCAGGATGTCCGCCGCCGTTGTCGGCCTGATGTCCAGATCCTCGTCGCCCTCCTCGGCGGTGCCGCCGAGCAGCACGGTGTCACTCCTGGGCACGACGTAGAGCAGTCGCCCGGGGTCGTTCTGGTCGAGCAGCCACTCGGTCAGGCCGACCTGCGCGACGACGATCACCTGTCCCCGCACCGGCGTCAGGGACTGGTCGTCGACCAACTCCCTGGATCCCAGCCCGGTGCAGTTCACCACCGCGTCCACGCCCTCGAAGGCCCCGGCCAGGCTGTCCAGGCGCCCGGTCCGGACGGCGACCCCCGTGGCCTCCAGCCGGCCGAGCAACCAGGCCAGGTGCATCGCCATGTCCACCACGGGAACGCTCAGTTCGTAACCGTCGACGTAGCCGGCCGGCAGCCGCCCGGCGGCGACCCGACCCAGCTCGGGAACCGCATCCCGCCACCACGGGTCGGGGGCGGGCTGGCGGAACAACTCCCGCCCGGGGCGGATCAGGACGCCGGCGGACGGGTCGGCGGCCAGGCCGCACAGCACCTGGTAGGTGGTCGCGGACCAGCGGGTCACGTCCGCCTCCGGGTACGCGCGGTACGGGTACCAGAGCGCGGCGGCGATCGACGACGTGGTGCCGTCGCCCGTCGTCGCGGCGACCACGTCGACCTCGTGACCCGCCTGCGCCAAGCGGAGCGCACTGGTCAAGCCCACGACACCGGCACCGACGACCCTGACCCTCATGGCTGGAGATCACACCACACGTAGCAGCGTGAGAGTCAGGTCCCCTCCGCCGCCGACAAGTCGGTGATCAGGTCGTCGAGCACCAGTTCCTCCTCGACCCGGACCCCGGCGGTGAGCATCGCCGCGGCGAGCCCCGAATCCCAGGCCGCGTCCGTCGGCGTGCCGCCCAGCGGCCCCCCGGTACCCGCCCGGGCGGCGCGGGCCGCGACCCAGGCCAGGTAGTCGGCGGTTCCGTAGCGCCACGGCTGCCAGGGCACCCTGCCGCGCAGCAGGTTGCCGATACGCAGACCACCCCAGTCGAAGTCGCCGTGATATCGCAGGCGGGCACCGGACTGGACCAGGCCGGCCAGCAGGCGGAGCGCCGCGGTGCTGGGCTGGCCGCCGACGCAGACCAGTGGCGGGCAGGCCGGGCCGAGCCGGTCGGCCGCGGCGGCCAGCACAGTGGGGTTCTCGCAGACGTGGACAGCCCGGGCGGCGAACCGCGGCTCCCCGCGGGCGAGCTGGCGCAGGGTCACCACGACCGGCTCTCCGAGCGCGGCGGCGGGGGCGACGAGGTCGTGCAGCCGGCATCCGGCAACCGTGGGCAGGTTGACGGCGAGCACGGTCGAGGAGAGATCGTCGAGGAACACCCCGGCGGCGTACCAGAGCATCCGGCGTTGTTCGGCCGCCGACTCGGGTAGTGGTGCGTCCCCCCACCAGGTGGCCCGGATGGCCGAGCGGGCCGCTGTCTCCAGCGCCCGGCCGGCGTCGAGCGCGTGCGCGTCGCCGGTGGTGCGCGCCGCGATCCGGGCCAGCGGCTCCCCGTCCGCCGGCAGGACGGCGAGTACGGCGACCAGGTCGGCCACGAGCCGCGCCGCCGCCGGCGGCGTACCGGCCAGTCGCCGCAGCAGCGCGGCCGTGCCCGGGGCGGCGCACCACTCGGCCAGCTCGACGCGTACGCCGCCGAGTGCGGCGACCGGCGCCAGCGAGGTCTGCCAGGCGGCGGCCTCGGCGGCTCGTACCTCGGCGAGCACCGCGACGCTTCCGGTCAGCGCCTCGACCGCCCCGGCCAGGCCGTCGGGGTGCATCCCACTACGCCGGATGATCCGATCCAGCTCGTCGAGGTTGACGGTCAGGGTGCTGCCGCGACCGGGCGGGCGGCCCAGGACCCGCTCCACCGCCCGCCGCTCGTCCGGGCTGGGCCCGTCCAGGGTCAGGGTGCCGGTCAGCGGCTGTCCCCGGGCGATGCGGCGGCGTAACCGCTGGAACAGTCGTTCGGTCTCCGCCCCGCCGAGCTGCCGGCGCAGTCGTTCCAGGTCGGTCACGGCGCGTCCCACAGGCCCGGCGCCGTCACCGGCTCGGGCTGATGATCGTCGGGCTGGGGGTCCCGCTGCCGGGGCGCCCGCCGCTCCGGCGCGGACAACAGGTGTCGTTCGCGTCCGTCCCAGCGCCACGGGGTGACCAGCACCGCGTCGATGCCGTCGTGCCGGGCCAGCTGGGCGATCCCGAGGCCGGGCACCTGCGGATAACAGCCCCACTCCCGCTCGCTGGTCAGCACCACGTCGAGGTCGAAGGTGGCCAGCAGCCCAAGACACTTCGCGCGGGAGTCGTCGTCCACCCCCGCGAACGCCTCGTCCAACGCGATCAGCCGCGGCGCGTACGGGTTGCCGGCCGAGCCGTAGTAGGACGACGCTGCGGCGAACAGCGGAACGCTCGCCGCCAGCACCCGCTCGCCGCCGGACGCCGGCCCGGTCGCCGGTCGCCACTGCCCGTCCTGGTGCCGCTGGATCGTGAACTCGTGCCACGCCCGGTAGTCCAGCGCGCGGGTGAGCTGCTCCGACCAGGTCGCCGCGTCGTCGCGCAGCCGCTCCCGGTTGATCTGCTCCTGCAGGAAGGCGCCCACGGCGCGGCGGTCCTCCTCGTCCCACACGTCCGTGCTCTGCCGCAGCTGCCGGCCGCGCAGCTCGGCCAGCCCGGCGGGGGCGTCGCGGGTCGGCCGCCACAGCAGCCGCAGCCGCATCCCCGTCGAGGTGGGCCGGGCCTCCAACTCCTCGTTCATCCCGGCGACCTGCCGCTCGGCACCGACGATCAACTCCTGGAGCGCCCCGGCCACCTCGTTGACCAGGTGCGTCTCCAGCACCTCCCGCTCGTGCGCGGAGAGCATGCGCTGCCGCTCGTCGATCTCGTCGACCAGCGCGGCGGACAGCTCGGCGACCGTTCGGGTCCGCCCCTGGAAGCTGACCTCGACGACCATCGTCTCCTCCCGGACGGTCGTCACCACCTGGTGACCCTGCCGGGAGAGGCCGTCGGTCAGCGCCTTCACGTCCATGCTGACCTGCTGCTGCAGCCGGTCCCAACGGCGGTCGTCGTCGTCGGTGTCGACCAGTTCCCGCTCGACGGCCCGGGCCAGCGTGACCGCCGGGGTCGCCGCCCACGACTGCGCCACGTCCGGCACCTCCAGCCCCGGGCAGGCCAGCTCGACCAGGCCGGTGCCGGCGAAGGCGCGCAGTCCCTCGACGGCCGCGTCCCGGGCCCCGGTCGCCTCGTGCAACTCCTGCTCCAGCCGGCTGCGCCGCCCGCCGGCGTCACCCCGGGCGTCCCGGGCCGCCGCCTCCTGCCCCCGGACCTCCTCCCGGTCGCGCTCGCAGTCCGTCAGCAGCCCGGTCGCCTCCGCGATGCGGCGCTGCAGGTCCGCCACCGACGCGCCGGCGGTGGCGTCCAGCGTCTCGAACTCCACCCGGGCCGCCCGCGCCGTGTCCCGCGCCTCGGCCGCCTCGGCCGCCGCCGGCGCCAGCCGCTCCAGCCGTTCGGAGTGCAGCCCGGCCGCCTCGTCCCGGCGGACGCGCGCCGCACGCACGCCCGTCACGGTCGGCCACCAGGCGGCCAGGGCCACCCGGTACGACTGCAACCCGTCCCGCACCGTGGCCAGCTCCTCGACGTCGTACGGCAGGCCGACGTCGTCGGCGAACTCGGTCGCCTCGGCCAGCGCGGTCGCCGCCTCGGCGAGCCGTCGGCTGAGTGCCTCGCCCGCCTCGTCCCGCCGGTCGACGACGTCGCGGCGGGCCTCGTACGCGCCGCGTACCCGGGTGTGGGCCTCCCGCAGCGGCTGGTCCGACGGCAGCGCCCGCGCCTCCGCGGCAACCCGCTCCCGCCGCCGGCGCAGATCGCCGCGCCGGCCCGCGACGGCCGCCAGCCGCGCCGACAGCTCCGCGGCCTCCCGCCGCAGCTGGTCGATCCGCGCCCGGCGGGACGCCTCCCGGGCGCTGTCGCCGATGTGCTCCGCCGCCGGCTTGGCCCAGCGCCCGGCGAGGACCCCGTTGCCGAACGCGCCGGTCGCGTCGACCCACGTCACCGCCGAGCCGGCGCCCAGGCCGATCGCGGCGAGCACGCCCGCCACGGCCTCGTCCGACAGGGCCGCGCAGGCCGGGTCCGTCCGGTCGACCGCCGGGCGGAGCAGCCGCCCCAGGTTCGCCGCCACCGCACCGCCGGGCCGCAGCACGGTGTCCCCGCTGACCGGATCGCGCAGCGCCCCGTCGGCGTCGAGCCAGGCGTCGAGGACCCCCGCCGCCTCCAGGGCCGCCTCGATACCGGCCCGCTGCGCCGCCGGCACCTCCGGGGCGAAGTCCACCACCCGCCACAGCGGCGCGCCCGGCCGGTCCCGGCGCACCTCGTCGACGCGCGTGTGCGGCACGGGCGGCGGCTGATGCGTTCCCGCCTCAAGCCGGCGCAGCTCCGCCTCGGCCCGTTGCAGACCGTCGCGGACCTCGCGTTCCTCAACCTCCAACGCGGCGTCGGCACGGGCGAGGGCCTCCGTCGCGGCCGTGGCGGCGCGCGCCGTCTCCCGCACCGCCGGGTTCTCCCCGGCCAGCGTGCCGACCCACTGCTCCAGTTCCGCGAGGACGCCGTCGAGGTCGCCGACCGGCAGCTCGACCACGCCGCCGAGGTGCTCCCGGGTCCGCCGGACCAGCAGCTCACCCGCCTCGGTCGCGGCCGACTCGGCCTCCGCGACCCGCAGGTCCGCGGCGGCCACCTCGGCGTCGAGCCGGTCCGCCTCGTCGCGGGCCCGGTCCGCCCGACCCCGGGCCGCGTCGGCGGCGGCGCGGAGCCGGTCCAGGGTCCGCAGCGAACCCGACCGCGAGGCGACCAGCTCGTCCGCGGCCCGGGTCGCCTCGGCCAGCCCGACCGGCAGCGCGGCCAGCACCCGCGCCGCGTGCCGGTCGGCCAGCCGCGCCGCCGCGGCGTCCCGCTCGACCTGCCCGCGCGCCGCGTCCTCGGCGTCCTGCGCCTGCCCCAGCTCCCGGGCCGCGTCCTCGGCGGCCCGCCCGGCCCGGGCCACGTCGGCCTCCAGGTCGCGCAGGCGCTCCTCCTGCCGAACGGCGAACTGGTCCCGCTCGTCGGCGATGCCCCGCAGCCGGCGAAGATGCTCGGCGGTACGCGCCTCCGGGCTGTCCCGCAGCGCCTGCAGCCGCGTGGCCAGCTCCCGGGACCGCTCCGTCAACCCGTCGATGCGCGCCAACGCCCCGGTCAGGTCGGCGTCGGCCTGGTCGTAGGCCCGCTGCGCCTCGGCCAGCTCCCGGCCGAGCTGCTCGTAGCGGCTGTGCTGCTGGCGCAGCAGCCCGGCCCGACGGCGCGTCGCGACCCGCGCGTACTGCCGGTAGCGGGTGAGGAAGTCGTCGGCGGCCCGTTTCGTCTCGGCCAGCTCCCGCAGCGTCACCCGCTCGTCGTCCAGGCTGCGGAACGCCTCCGCGACCTGGGTGATCAGGTTCTCGTCGAGTGGCGGCAGCGCGTCGGTGAGTGCCCGGGACAGGCTCTTCTCGTCCGGCCGCTTCGACAGCTGTGGCTGGCGCAGCCGGATCAGCAGGGAGACCAGCGCGTCGTACCGGTTGCCGAGCCCGAACAGCGCCTCGTCCACGGCCCGCCGGTAGTCCGCCGCCCGGTCGTGGACCATGCCGGCCGGCCCGACGGCGTCACGCAGCCGCTCCCGGGTCAACGCCGTGCCGGTCGCGTTCACCAGCGCCAGGTCGACGCCGACCCGCTGGCTGGTGACGAAGAACCAGTGCCGGGCGATGCCCCGCCCGGCGACCGCCTTCAGACCGCACCCGATGGTGAGGTAACGCTCCCCGTCGCGGTCCCGGCGGCCGAACTCCAACCAGGTGTAGCCGAGCCGCTCCGGGTGCGGGTACCTGCCGCCGAGCAGCAGGTTCCACTCCATTCGCTTGTGCGGGTCGCCGTCGGGCTCCACCCGGTACGGCGCCAGGTCCCCGTCGAGCAGGAACGGCAGCATCAGCGCCAGCACCTTCGACTTGCCGGTGCCGTTGTTGCCCCGCAGCAGCAGGCTCCCGCCGTGGAAGTGGAACTCCTCCTGGTCGTAGTAGAAGATGTCGACCAGCCCGGCGCGCAACGGCTGCCAGCGCTCCTTCGCCGGGAGCGGCAGCTGGTCGGCCAGCGGTACGGTCATCGCACAGGTTCCCTCGATCGTTCGGACTTGTCGGTGCCGGTCCCTCGGGCGGCCGGCTCGCGGATCGTCGGCTCGGCCAGGGCGTACCGGGCGATCGCCGGCCGGGGCAGCACGAGCGGGTCCGCGCCCGGCTCGACCCGGATCAGCTTCAGCGCGCGCAGCGCCTCCAGCGCCGTGGCCACCAGCTCCACCTCGGCGCCCGGGTCCGTGGCGTGCTTGCGCCAGTACGACCGGTGCTCGACGGCCAGCTCCCGGGTGCGCCGGTGCAGCTCGCTGACCCGTACCCCGCCGTCACCGGCGGCGATGTGCTCCGCCAACAGCAGGGTCAGGTGACTCTGCATCCCCTCGGCGGGCATCCGCACGTCGGTGAGCTCGTCCTCGGGATCGACCATCGCGATCCCCTCCGCGCGCACCTCGGCGACCAGGCCGGTGAACTGGGTGATCCGGGTCAGCAGCGCGTGCCGCTGACTGGTCAGGTAGGCGCGCTCGGCCTCGGTGAGCTCGTCGTGGTAGACCACCGGCTGCTCCAGCAGCAGCCGGGTCAGCCGCTGCCGCAGCGCCCGGTTCCGGGCGTCCTCCACATCGGGTACGACCTCCAGCGTCAACGCCGCGAGCCGGCCCGGCCCGGTCGACTCGTCGATCATCGACGGCCCCCGGGACGCGGCGAGCAGGCCGGCGATCACGTGCCGGTCCACGTCGTACAGGACGTCTCCGCCGGCGCCCAGGTACGCCTCCTCGTCCCCGGCGACCCGGCGCAGCACCCCCCAGTGCAGCAGCAACCGGACCACGGCCACCATGTCGGCCCGCCGCTCCCGCCGGTCCAGCGCGAACGAGAACCCGGCCGCCGCCAGCGCCGGCTCGGCGGCCCCCGTCACGACCTCCTCGGCCAGCCGGCCCAGCGTGATCTGCCCGTCGGCGCGCTCCAGGGCCGCCAGCGCCAGGCAGGTCAGCACGTACCGCTGCCGCGAGAACGGGGTCCGCGACCGCGGATCCCGCGCCGGATGCGTGCCGTCGTACGGGTCGGCGGTCAGCTTCACCAGCCGTACCGTGTGGGCGTCGGCGACCACCTGCCAGCCGGTCTCCCGGTCGAACCACTCCCGCAGCTCCGCCGCGTACGCCCGGACCAGCCGGAAGGTCTCCGCGTCGGTGAGCCCGGCCACCAGCAGCGGGCGGGACAGCAGCAGCCGCGCGGCCCTGCGCCGCCGCGCCTCCGGGACGTCGTCGGCGGCGGCGCGCCCCCTCACCGGGCCACCCCCACCAGATCGGTGATCTCGATGAGATGCTCCGGCCCGGTCAGCACCCCGTCCTCGGTGACGACCCGCGCCCGCGGGGCATCGTCGACCCGTCGCAGCCGGACCATCATCGTGCCGTCCGACGTCGTGGTCGTCACCTCCGACTGGTCCGGCCGGCGGGCGGCCAGGGCGTCACCGAGTAGTTGGAGGAAGAGCCGGAACTCGGCCGAGTCCAGCCCCGCCAGCTCGGAGAGGCGGATCGGGCCCGGGGTGGCCAGCGCGGCCCGGGCGCGGGCGGTCTGTTCCGCCTCGCGGCGCACCCGCTCGGCGAGCACGCGGCGCTGCTCCGACCGGTCGATCACCCGGTTCGGCGCGCCCCGCCGCTCGTACGAGCCGGTGCGGCGCAGCCGCGGGCTGATCTCCAGGCGGGGTGCCTGCGCCCACGGCGTGGCCGCCGGCACCGGCCGCTCCTCGGCCGTGGCGAGGGTCGCCGCCGTGGTGGTGAGGTGCCGCGCGGGGGAGAGCCCGAACGCGGTGTGCCAGAGCCGGTGCGCCGCCTCGTCGTCCGGCGCCTCAGCGAACCAGAGCGCCAGCCGACGGAAGTCGGCCGAGCGGTCCGACCGGCCGGCCCGCCGCTCGTTGATCGCCGCGACCGTGCTCAGCAACTGCCGGATCCCACCGATCGCCGCCGTACGCAGCAGCCGCGCCTGCGCGGGTCGGCTGCTGTCGGCGCTGACGAACCAGTCGCGCAGCCCCGCCCAGCGCAGGCGCCAGGTGTCCAGGGCCTGCCGCATGGCGGCGTCGCGCCCGCCCCAGACGTCCCGGTCCAGGCCGTCCCGCCCGTCCGCGCCGCCGTGCTCCTCGGGCGGAGCGGCGTCGGCGGCCTCGCGGCGCGCCGCCACCTCGAGCAGCGGCGTCACGCCGACCGCCTCGATCCGGCGGGCGAGCGCCGCGATCTCGGCGCCCCGGTTGGCCAGGTCGGCGATGAACCGCTCCAGGTAGGCGATCAACTGCTCCTTGTACGCCAGGAACGCCGCGACGTCTGCGTCGGAGAAGTCGATCGCCCGGCGCAGTGACGCCATGAAGGCCTGCGCGTTGTCAGCCAGGCCGGTGAACCGGTCGACGAGGCTCAGCAACAGCAGGTGTGTCTTCGCCGCGTCCGGCGGCTCGCCGGTCGCCGCCGCCTCGGCGACGGCCAGCAGCCCGCGCAGCTGCTCCGCGATGTCGGACAGCGCCACCGACTGCAGGGCGCCCCGCCGCCCGATCGCCTCCTCGTACCTGGCGATCGCGTCCTCCGCCGCGTGCCCTTCGCGGGTGAGCTGGTAGAGGTAGCGGGCCCGGTGGAAGTCCTCAACCGTCGTCACCCGGCCGGTGTCCGGGTCGGCGCGCAGGTTGCCCCACCCGGCGAGCTGGTCCAGGGCGGCGCGCACGGTCTCCAGCGACGGTCCGGCCCCGGTGGGGACCTCCCCGGTCGCGGACCGCACCGCGGTCAAGACCTCGATCAGCACGTCCTCCGGCCGCAGGTGCACGGTGAAGCGCTGCTTCGCCCGGACGAAGGCGTCGAGGATCTGCCGGTACAGCGTCGAGTTCTGCGCCTGGAGATGCGCGAACGGTTGCGCGGGCGACCCGGTCCCGAGAGGCATGGCGCCCATCCTCGCATTCTCGAAAGTCGGCTCTGCTGATGACTCACCGTGTCGCCGGTCGACCTACGGCGCGCGGCCGGCCGCGCGCAGGTGGATGACGAGCGTGTCCACGGGAATGCCCAGCACGCTCGCGAGCAACGCCAGCGGATCGGGGTGGCCCCTGCCCGCGAGGTCGTCGTAGATGTCGAGCAGCCCGCGCAGGCGGGCGTCGGCGTCCTCGGGCCGGGCCGACAACTGGGCGACCCGTCGCTCGACGTACCGGCGCGCCATGATCTGGAACGCGTTCACGCCGAGCACCTCGTCGTCGTCCGGCTCCGGCCGCGGGTTCTGGTCATCTGACATGTGGTCGGTCCTTGGTTCAGGGGAGGAGTGTGGCCGCTGTCCGGTACGAGCGGTCTACGGACGGCTGTGGAGCTGCCCCGCCCGTGCGCCCGCTGCCCTCAGCGCTCTGGTAATCGGCCTGACCGGTGTCGCACGAGACGGTGACGTCAGCGCGCGACGGTGGCGTGCCAGTCGCGCAGGAACGCGTCGACCAGGGCATGCGCCCGCGGGCGTACGTCGAACGGCTCGCCGACCCGGCGACGCGCCATGTGCGACAGGCCGTCGGCGGCCTCGTTGAGCGCGTGCCCGCTGTGCCCCCGGACGTGCGCGAAGGTCAGGTCAGGCCGGCGGCCCACCAGCTCGGCGAGCCGGACCAGGGTCGGCTGGTCCGACCACCGGCGCGGCCGCAGGCTGTAGCCGGCCGGCATGGCGGCGGTGTCGCCACCCTGCCAGCGGTGCAGGTAGCGCAGGGCGGCCAGGCTGTCCAGCAGCACCGTCATCCCCGCCGGCGCCTCGTCGTACGCGGTCAGCAGGAACTCGACTGCCCGCAGCTCGCTGATCAGCACCCGGGACGGGCCGGTCGGGTCCAGCCGGCCCGTACGCCGGCCGCGCAGGCCGTAGTGGCCGTCGCTGACGACGTACCCGATGCCGCCGGCGCTGCCCTTCCAGCTCGCGTCGGTCGCGGCGACCAGGGCCGCGGACGCGCCCGCCCAGCGGCCCACCCGGCCGCGGCCCCGCTGCTGCTCCGGCTGCGGCCGGCAGGCGGTGCCGTGCCCGGCGGCCAGCCGCTCGGCGGAGTCGAGCAGCTGGCCGGCCGAGGCGAGCGCGTCGTAGTGGGCGGCGGTGAGGGACAGCGTCACGGCGTCGCCGATTCGCTGGCAGTCGGCGCAGCGGGTCGTGCGGACGTAGGTGCGCAGCGCGTAGGCGCGCTCGCGCAGCGTGTCGGGGAGCAGGTCCAGGG
>NZ_JBDPMC010000230.1:0-917 GCF_039871625.1 Micromonospora sp. B11E3
GAGGGACCAAACGGATGATGGACCCACATCGGCCGGGACAACTTCTCGGCCGCCACATGGAAAGGCACATGCGTGAGTTCGTGAACCCCGCCACCTACGACCTTGGGGAACCACTTCCGGTG
This sequence comes from Micromonospora sp. B11E3, assembly GCF_039871625.1. NCBI lineage: Bacteria > Bacillati > Actinomycetota > Actinomycetes > Micromonosporales > Micromonosporaceae > Micromonospora > Micromonospora sp. B11E3. The sequence continues at coordinate 123 of NZ_JBDPMC010000230.1, forward strand.
CAGCGTCTCCCGCTCCTGGTCCGACACGCCCTGCGGATACGGAAGAATCTTCCTGAACCTCGACTCGGTACCCCGGGCGAGGTCGTCGGCCAGCTCACGAATCACCCACGCACGCAGTCCATCCAGGCTGCGGACCTTCAACTCCGCCAACTGAGCCCCAAAGGCGTCCAACACCGGCTGAAAGACCCCGGCCACCCCCATGTCAAACCGCCGAGGATCGACGTCGAACACCTCGCGCGCCCACTCCTCGAAGAGTGTCGCCTGGTCACTGGACACCACGGCCGACAACGTGGTGATCGCCGCAGTCACCTTCTGGTCCAAGTCCGACGCGACATCGACCTCCGCCGGCGGCACCGCCGAGCCAGGCGCCGGCGCCAACGCTGCCGGCGAGCCCGGGGACCCGACCGCATCGTCCGGCGCGCGGTTCTCCGACGGCAACCCCATGATGAATGCCGACGGATCCATCCCTGACGACAGCCAGTCCATGGACTCGCCCGGCGCATCGTCCGCCGGATCCGTTCCTTGCAGCCAGTCCAGGAACTCGCCCGGCGCATCGTCCGCCGGATCCGTTCCTTGCAGCCAGTCCAGGAACTCGCCTGGCGCATCGTCCGCCGGATCCGTTCCTGTCAGCAGGTCCAGGAACTCGGCTGGCGCATCGTCCGCCGGATCCGTTCCTGTCAGCAGGTCCAGGAACTCGCCCGGCGCAACGTCCGCCGGCGGCGGCAACGCCGAGCCGAGCGCCGCTGGCACCCCTGCCCCCTCCGTCGAAAGCGATGTCGGCGCTGCCGGCGAGCC
>NZ_JBDPMC010000231.1:0-901 GCF_039871625.1 Micromonospora sp. B11E3
GTCGAGCCGGACCGCAAGCACATTGTGCTGCCCCGGCTGGGCCGGTTGAAGCTGCACGAGTCTGCCCGCAAGCTCGCCCGCCGTCTCGAAGCGGGCACGGCACGGATCATGTCCGCGGCCGTGCGGCGTGACGGCGGCAGGTGGCACGTCTCGTTCACCGTCGAGGTCGAACGCGCCGAGCGGACACCGGACCGGCCGGGCAGTGTGATTGGTGTCGACGTCGGCATCACGCACCTCGCGGTGCTGTCCACCGGCGAACTCGTGCCGAACCCGCGCCACTTGGCCACCGCGCGGGACCGGCTTCGGCGGCTGGGCCGGGCGCTGTCGCGCACGTCCGGCCCGGACCGTAGGACGCGACGGCGGCCGTCGAAACGCTGGCAGCGCGCCGCGAACCGGCTCGGCCGCACACACGCCCGGGTGGCGAACCTGCGCCGCGATGGCCTGCACAAGCTCACCACCCGCCTCGCCGCCGGGCACGGCACCATCGTGGTGGAAGACCTCAACGTCATCGGGATGCTGGCGAATCGGCGCCTGGCCCGGCACATCGCCGACGCCGGGTTCGCCGAGATCCGCCGCCAACTGGCGTACAAGACCGACTGGAACGGCGGCCAACTGCTGGTCGCCGACCGCTGGTATCCATCCTCAAAGACCTGCTCGGGTTGCGGCGCGGCGAAAGCCAAGCTGGCCCTGTCCGAGCGCGAGTACCACTGCCAGGCGTGTGGCCTGATCATGGATCGAGATCTCAACGCCTCGCTCAATCTGGCCGCCCTCACGGCCAGGCACGACACCGCCGGGAGTGGCCCGGTGGCAGCACGTGGAGCCGACCAGAAGACCCGCGTACGCGGGCAGGTGGCCATGAAGCGTGAACCCGGCACGACACCAGTCGGTCAGACCGGGACCG
>NZ_JBDPMC010000232.1:0-900 GCF_039871625.1 Micromonospora sp. B11E3
GGCGGCCGGGCGCACCACGAGATCGCCGTGGAGGACGCCGATCTCGGCGCCGGCGCCGGTGTCGAAGGTGACCAACCGCATGAAGGCGCCTCCCAGCCGGAAGAGTAGTTAGATCCCAGTCCAACTAGCCGTGACTGTAGGACTCCGGCGGAACCCGAGTCAAGCAGGGCGGCTCCGGCGGCTGCTTTACTTTGGCCATGAGCCCGCGACACGTTGAAACCGAACCAGAACCGCTGGAGACACTGCGCGATGGCAGGAACCGCAACCGCGCCCTTCGACGGGAGCGCGTCTATGCGACCGCCATCAGGCTGTTCGTGGAGCAGGGTTTCGAAAGTACGACAATGGAGGACATTTCCGAACGGGCCTCGGTTGCTCGTGCGACCGTTTTCAACCATTTCCAGCGCAAGTCCGCCTTCCTCGACGAGTGGAGCGCGCGTCGGCGCCGGCGCGCCCTGGACGCGGTGCGAGCCGCACGCCTCGACGACCACTCACTCAAGGAGGTGCTGACCCAGTACATGATCGAGCTGGCGGACAGCAGCGAGAGCGCGCGGGACGAGACCGTGGCACTCATCGGCTCCGCGATCCGCTCGACCGACGCCTTCGGCAACACCTACCTGGCCCGGGAGCTCACCGAGCTGGTGGAGCAGGCCCAGCGATCCGGCGAAGTCCGCGCCGAGGTCGACGCCGCCCAGGCCGGGCTGATCATCGCCACCTCCTACTTCGCCATCCTGGAGCGCTGGATCACCGACCCGCCCCCGTTCCACCTGCGCGAGGCCCTGCTGGGCATGCTCGACCTGGTGTTCCACGGATTGATCCCGCCGGCGTCCGACTCGTCCGGCAGGCCAGCCGCCCCTTGATTCCGGCCTGCGCCTGGACTCGTTCGCTGCTCAGCGGGGAAAT
>NZ_JBDPMC010000233.1:0-891 GCF_039871625.1 Micromonospora sp. B11E3
TCCTACCGCTCCACGACGTCCCTAAGAAAGCACAATGATAGGCGATCGGGTGGTAGGCGATTGGGCCTAGGCCTACACCTCGGCGGGGGTGTCGGGGTCAAAGCCCGCCAGCCCGATCTCCCGCCAGGCATCGTGGCCGGCGGAGGTTCGTTCAAATTTCCCGAGACGGACCGAATTTATCTCGAGAGCGGGTTTGACGCCATTGGTCGACCCATGATGTTCGCGGAAATCTCGGCCACGGTCGGCGGAGCCGAACAGAACCTGTACGCGAAAGTGGTCAACCCCGCCTTCGACGTGGACGACATCGGCGGGATCCTCGCGTCCGGAAAAGTGCTGTGGGAGTTGAAGAATCGGTGGGATCTTTCCGACTCAGTGGCTTACAACGGCAAAATTGATAAAGAATTTAGATTGCCCCGCCCCCTGAGGCGTAGTGTTGGTAGCAGTAAGAATGGTAAGGGGGACTTGACGTTCGGTGGGGAGGAGGTGCAGGTCGCCGCCGGGACGGAGGTCACCTTCTGGGTAGGGAAGTGGCCGCGGCTGCCCGCATCGGAACTCGGCGTTTTCGTCGTGGTCAGGGCGCCGTTGGTCGACGACGAAAACCGACACGCCTACCGGCTCATCAACATGGACATGAAGATCGATAAGTTCGGTGAGCTCATTGGAAAGCTCCGCCGGCAGCCGAACCTCACCATGCTTGCCCCGCAAGCCGAGGGGGCACCCGAGCCGACCGGGCAGGCTCCGAGCATCGGGCAGGGGCCGGGCGCCGGGCAGGGGCCGGGCGCCGGGCAGGGGCCGGGCGCCGGGGGTGAGTCGGGTTCCGAGGATGGGTCGTCGTTGCCTGGTGGTGCGGCGGCGTTTGAGTGGGGTCCTGTGGGGGGTGGTTCGTCTTCG
>NZ_JBDPMC010000234.1:0-864 GCF_039871625.1 Micromonospora sp. B11E3
GCGCCGGGGATCAGCACTGCTCCGGTGAGCGGGTCGGGAAGGCCGGTGAAGACGGGCGGCCGGTCGACGAAATGCTTGGTACCTACTTCCGCGGTGCGGACCGTAGACAGCTTCGACGGTTTCTGTACCTGGACGTCCTCCAGTTTGAGCATCGGCCGTTTGCTCGGGGTGCTGGTTCCGGGCGTTGCGCTGGGCGTCTGCGGCCGTTTGCTCGGGGTGTTGGTTTTGGGCGTTGCGCTGGGCGGCTGCGTCCGTTTGCTCGGGGTGTTGGTTCCGGGCGTTGCGCTGGGCGCCTGCGGCCGGTCGCTCGGGACGTTGGTTTCGGACGTTGCGCTGGACACCTGTGGCCGGTGGCTCGGGGCGTCGTTCCCGGACACGAGCGCTACGCCCAGCAGGCCGATGACCGCGACCAGCGCGACGACGAGGCGCGCGTTCGCGAGCCGTGACCACCGCCGCCGCGCCGGGGACGGCACGTCCGCCGGGCGGGGGTCTCCGGTAGGGCCGCTGACCGGCTGTGTCGGCTTGGCCGGCGGCTGCGCCCGGTGCTTCGCGCCGCGCTTCGCCTTGGGGGCCGGCGCGCCCGCGGCTGCGGGCGCGGGCGTGTCCGAACCGGGTGCTGCGTGTCGACTAACAACGCGCTGCTCGCCGCTGTCGCGTTTGGCCGCCTGGCGTGGGGTGCCGGTTTGGAGTGCCGTGGTGGTTGGCGTGTCGGGTGCGGGTCGTCGGGGTGCTGGGATGCCGCGTGCGGTGTGGGTGTCGGAGCTGAGCATGGCGGCGCCGAGTGCGACGGCGTGTTTCGGGTGGGTGTTGGTCATGATCGGTCGCCGTAGTGTGTCGCGTAGTAGCTGGGTGACCAGGGGGATC
>NZ_JBDPMC010000235.1:0-847 GCF_039871625.1 Micromonospora sp. B11E3
CGCCGTCGCCGCCGCGATGTGGTTCTGGAATCCGGTGGGGGCGGCGGCACACGTCGCCCAGACACGGTCCGTCATCCAGGCGGTCCTGCGTTCGGCGTTGGTCCGCTCGGCGGCGAGCGGCACGGCTGTGCAGATGTTGTTCATGCCGGGTTCTGCGTTGCTGGCCGAGGTGTCGATGATGACCGATGGTCTGCAGTCCGGGGTGAACTGGTCGGCGGTCGGTAAGCAGGCGGCGTTCGCGGGGGCGGTGGCGTTCCTCGGCACGGTGGCGGGGCCGGCGTTGGGTAAGGTCGCTGGCGCTGTCGTCGGCGCTGTCAGCAAGCTGGGCGTGTCGGATGCCACCAAGGTTCTGTTGACCGATCTGCTGACGCGGCCCGGGATGGAGACCGGTATGGAGGGGCTCTTCGGTGGGCTTTCCAGCCTGATGGTCGACGGGTACTACGACTTCAGTAATCTTGATGAGGATCTTGTTTCCGGGGCGCTGTCGGGGGCGGGGGGATCGGCCGCGAGCGCGCTCGGGTTCCTCTTGAGTCGCGCCATGATGCAGCCCCGGGTGCAGGTGCCTCGTATCGATTTCACGCCGGACGGAAGGCCGGTCATGCCGGTGGCGTCGACACCGGTTGGTGGGGACACGTCCGCGGGCTACCAGAGCGGGGTCGATGATCCGAAGGCTGTGGGTGCCGGCACGCAGGCCCTGCCGCCCACGCCGCCGCCCACCCCGCCGCCGCGGCCGGCGTCGAACCTGCCCACGCCGCCGCCCACGCCGCTGAGCCTGGAGTTGCCCACGCCGAACCCGGACCCGTCGGTGCCGTCGTGGTCGGTGCCGTCGCTGTCGGTGCCGGCTGCG
>NZ_JBDPMC010000236.1:0-833 GCF_039871625.1 Micromonospora sp. B11E3
GTAGACGTCGTGCCTGATATTCCGTTCGGCTTCCAGCTCCCGGGCGGGCAACCGCCCGACCCCAACGATCCCGCGCAGATGCAGCAGTTCATGTCGCAGTTGCAGCACCTGCTCTCCGCGCCGGGCATCGACCCGGGACGGTGGCGGGCGGCGCTCGCCGAGGACGTGGTGGACCTGCTCGCCACGCTTCAGGAGGTGGAGACCGCGGTCGCGGTGACCCCGGCCGACCGGGCCCTCGCCGAGGCCGTCGTCTGGCCCGGCACCGCCGTGCACGAGGTGCCCGTACCGACGGCCACCGCGGTCCTGGCCGCGCTGACCGGGTACGACCAGGCGGCCGTCGTCGCCGCCGACGCCCCCGACCTGCCCGGGCTGACCGTCGGCAAGCTGCTCCGCCCGCTGACCACCCGGCCGGTGGCGGTCGCCCCGGCCGAGGGCGGCGGTCCCGGCCTGCTCGGCGTCGCGTCGCGGCTGCCCGTACCGGACTGGCTGCCCGAGATCGACCTGGACGCCGCGCTCCCGGCCGACCTGCGCCGGGCCGCCCCGCGCCCCGGCGACGTCGCGGTCACCGCCGCCTGGCGGCGGTTGCGCGGCCCGGCGGACCTGGCCACCCTCGACCCGGCGGTCGAGGGCTGGGACGCGACCCGCGCCCTCCTCTCCGGCCACCCCTGACAGCCCCGCCTGCCTCGCGCCCGCGTGCGTGCCTCGCGCCCGCGTGCGTGCCTCGTGCCCGCGTGCGTGCCTCGTGCCCGCGTGCGTGCCTCGTGCCCGCGTGCGTGCCTCGTGCCCGCGTGCGTGCCTCGTGCCCGCGTGCGTGCCTCGTGCCCGCGTGCGTG
>NZ_JBDPMC010000237.1:0-827 GCF_039871625.1 Micromonospora sp. B11E3
TGTCAATCCCCTGAAAGCGTGGAGGGCTGTTTAAGCTGCCTGAGCCAGGCGGGCTTGGGCGATGAAGCGTTCGTAGTCGATGGGTGACATGCCGTCGCAGGCGCTGTGGCGTCGGCGGGTGTTGTAGAAATCGACGATCCAGGTGGCGATCTTGAGTCGGGCTTCGGCGCGGGTGCGGAACCGCTGCCGGTGGATGTACTCGACCTTGATGGTGGAGTTGAACGCCTCCGCGGCGGCGTTGTCCAGGGCACAGCCGACCCGGCCCATCGATTGCAGGACACCCAGCCGGCGGCAGGCGGTGGCGTAGTCGGCGGCGGTGTACTCGCTGCCGCGGTCGCTGTGGAAGATCACTCCGTCCACGGTGCCGCCGCGGGTCGCGGCGGCCATGCTCAGGGTGGCCTGGGTCAGGTCGGCGTCGTGCCGGTCGCCCATGGCGTAGCCGAGCAGCCGGCGGGAGTGCAGATCGATCACCGTGGCCAGGTACAGCTTGCCCTCGTCGGTAACGATCTCGGTGATGTCGCCGCACCACAACACGTCCGGTGCGACGGCGGTGAACTGCCGCCGGACCCGGTCCGGTGCCACCGGCCGTTTGCCCTGCTTGGTGAGGCCGCGTCGGCGGCGCGGGGTGCGTCCGGCCAGACCCAGCTGCGCCATGCGGGCCGCGACGGTGTTGACCGACACCTGCCACCCGTCGGCGTGCAGGTCCTGGGTCACCCGCGGGGAGCCGTAGGTGCCGCCGGAGGCGTCGAACGCTGCCCGGATCGCCTCGTCGAGCGCATCGCGGCGGGTCTGCCGTGCGGTGGGCCGCCGGTCACGCCACTTGTAGA
>NZ_JBDPMC010000238.1:0-819 GCF_039871625.1 Micromonospora sp. B11E3
ATTCGATCTTCTATGTGCTGCGGTCGGGCTGTCCGTGGCGGATGATGCCTCGCGATCTGGCGCCGCCGGACGCGGCACATCGCTGGTTCACGACGTGGCGGAAGAACGGGACGTGGGACGCGATCCACGACGAGCTTCGCCGGCAGGTGCGGGTCGCGGCCGGTCGTGAGCCGGAGCCGACAGCGGCGGTGCTGGACGCCCAGTCGATCAAATCCAGTGAGGGCGGCGAATGCTGCGGGTTCGACATGGGCAAGAAGACCACCGGCCGCAAGCGGCACCTGGTCGTGGACACGATGGGGCTGATCCTGGTCGTGATGGTCACCTCCGCCTCGGTCAACGACCGTCCCGGCGGCCGCCGGATCCTGCAACGACTGGCCGAGACCTTCACCACCATCGCCCTCGTCTGGGCCGACGGCGGGTATGCCAACAGCATCGACTCCACTCTGCTGACCTGGGCGAAAGAGCAGCTCGGCATCCTGCTGGAGATCGTCAAGCGCACCGACGACGTCAAGGGCTTCCAGGTCCTCCCACGCAGGTGGATGGTGGAGAGGACGCTGTGCGCCGCGAGGCGCCCTGTTGTATCCCCGGTTCAGCCGGGAGGGACTTGGAGGGAGGTTCCTGGGTCGAATGGCTTACCTGATGCTGAAAGGCTGAGGGGACAAGAGCATGCCAGCTAACCCGGCGATCGGGTCCAGTGAGCCTTTCCGCGTAACGGGTCGTGGCGTTGGGTGATCAGGTTGTGCGGTTGTGCTCGATGTGCAGGAGTACGAGGGCCGCCGCGGTGATCCTGCCGATGTTCCACGGGCACAGGCTGACGTT
>NZ_JBDPMC010000239.1:0-819 GCF_039871625.1 Micromonospora sp. B11E3
TCCAGCGTGACCTCGCGGTCATCCGTCAACGCTCCTCCTTCCCGTACAGTCAGGTCCAGGAACTCGCCGCGCATCACCGATACTTGCGCAATCTCAAGGACCAGGGCGGCTGGGAAGACCAGCGCCCAACGAACCTCTACGACCCATTCACCATTCGCGTCCCGGCCACCCCGGTGCGGCATGAACCGGAGATATCGGGGTTCACCCGTCCGGTGCCAGGGTTGAGCATCGGGCCGGCCGGCCAGGAGATGCGTCTCGATGGTATCGATGGGCTTGTTCGCCCGGGTGATGAGGTCGGTGTCACTGTCGGGAATTTTGAGAGTGGGGGAATGGGTGCCGGTTTTGTCGAAATCACCGCGGCCGACGGCACCAAAAACGCCATCTTCCGAAGGGTCGACCGCGAGTTCACTGCCGACGAGTTGAAAGTTCTGAAGACAATGGCACCCGGCCGCGCGTGGACAACCGATCGCCCATTGTTCGTCGAGTCCTACCGCAGCACGGCGTCCATAACCGATAGGCAATTGCGCATATTGCTCGGCGGGGGTGTCGGGGTTCAAGGCCGCCAACCCGGTGTCCTGCCAGGCATCATGGTTGACGGCGGTGAATTCGACTTTTCCGAGCTGGACCGAGTTCGTCTCGAGAGTGGGTTTGACGCCATTGGTCGGCCCATGGTGGTCGCGAAAATCTCGGCTACGGTCGGCGGAGCCGAACAGGACCTGTACGTGGAAGTGGTCAAGCCCGCTCCCACCGCGTACGACATCGGCGGTTTCCCCGGAAAAGTGCTGTGGGAGTTGAAGAATCGGTGGGATCTTTCCGACT
>NZ_JBDPMC010000024.1:0-92553 GCF_039871625.1 Micromonospora sp. B11E3
CGTGCGTGCCTCGTGCCCGCGTGCGTGCCTCGTGCCCGCGTGCGTGCCTCGTGCCCGCGTGCGTGCCTCGTGCCCGCGTGCGTGCCTCGTGCCCGCGTGCGTGCCTCGTGCCCGCGTGCGTGCCTCGTGCCCGCGTGCGTGCCTCGCGCCCGCGTGCCCCCTGTTCGCGCGCGTGCCTCGCGCCCGCGTGCCCCCTGTTCGCGCGCGTGCCCCCTGTTTCGCGCGCCTGCCCCGGGCACACGCGGTGCCCGGTGCCCTGTGCCGCACGCGTCGCGCCGCACGCGTCGGGTCGCGCCAAGATCCGCGCAACTTCGGTGAAGTAGTTGTGTCGGGCGGCGCCGAGGGGACTACTTCCCTGAAGTTGATGCCTGGGCAACGCGCGGCAGCGCCCGAGACGTGCGGCAGCGCCCGAGGCGGCGGTAGAGCCCGAGACGGCGACGGCCGCCGTCGCGGGCGCGACGGCGGCCGTACGGCGCGGAGCCTCAGGACTCGTCGGTGTCGCCCTCGGGACGTGGGCGGGGCGAGCCGGGGGCCTGCTCCTCCGGCGCGCCCGGCGCGTTGAAGTCGAAGTTGGCCAGCTCGTCGTCCAGGTCGGCGCGGGCCGTGGCGAACGCCACCGGGTCGGCGAAGTCGTCGTCGGAGGGAAGCAGGTCGGGGTGGCCCCAGACGGCGTCCCGGCCGGCGATGCCGCGGTGCTCGGTCAGCGCGGCCCACAGCGCGGCGGCCTCCCGCAGCCGGCGCGGGCGCAGCTCCAGGCCGACCAGGGCCGCGAAGGTCTGCTCGGCCGGCCCGCCGGCGGCCCGCCGGCGGCGGAACGCCTCGGCGAGGCGTACCGCGTTCGGCAGCCGATCCCCGACGGCGCTGTCCACCACGTGGCAGACCCAGCCCTCGACCAGGGCGAGGACCGTCTCCAGCCGGGCCAGCGACGCCTTCTGCGCCGGGGTGTCTTCCGGGGTGAAGATGCCCTCCAGCGCGATCGCCTGCATCGACTCCGGGTCGGTCGGGTCGAGTCGGCCCATCGCCTCCTCGATCGCCTCCCGGTTTACCCGGATGCCGGAGGCGTACGTCTCCACGGCGGTGAGCACATGCCCGCGCAGCCACGGCACGTGCTCGAACAGCCGCTGATGGGCCGCCTCGCGCAGGGCGACGTAGAGGCGCACCTCGTCCTCGGGCAGTTCCAGGCCCTCGCCGTACGCGCGGATGTTGGCCGGGATCAGCGCGGCCGTGCCGGCCGGGCCGAGCGGGAGCCCGATGTCGCCGGCGGAGAGCACCTCCGCGGCGAGCGAGCCGAGGGCCTGCCCGAGCTGCCCGCCGAAGAGCGCGCCGCCGAGCGTGGCGACCATCGACTGCATCGGGCCGAGCTGCGTCCGGGCCTCCGGCGGCACCAGGTCGCCCATCGCGCCGACCATCCGGGCGGCCACCGGGTCGCAGAGCTTGCGCCAGACGTCGAGCGTCTTGTAGATCCACTCGTTGCGGTTCCACGCCGACGCGGTGCGGATGCCCGTCGGCCAGGAGGTGGCGGGCTCCAGCCACAGGTCGGCCAGGCGCAGCGCCTCCGTCACGCCGGTGCGCTCGGACGGCGAGACCGCCGGGTCGCCCGCGGCGGAGAGCTGGCTGGCGGCCACCTGCCGGGCCAGGTCCCAGTTGACCGGCCCGCTGCCCGGCGCGGAGAGCAGGTGCTGCAACTGCGACATGAACTGCTGCATCTGCGCGGGATCGTTGGGGTCGGGCGGTTGCCCGCCCGGGAGCTGGAAGCCGAACGGAATATCAGGCACGACGTCTACGGTACGCGGGCAGTGCCCCAGGTCGTCGCCACCGGCGTTGCGCTGAGGGCGAAGTCGCCGTCACGCCCCCGGCCCCCGTACGGCCGATCGGTACGCTCTGCGCCATGAGACGTCGTGGCCTGACCGTCCTGTTGGGTGCCCTGCTGACCGCCCTGCTCAGCTTCGGCGTGCTCAGCGTCCCCATCCCGTACGTGGTGCTCGGTCCCGGGCCCACGGTGAACACGCTGGGCACCTCGGACGGCAAGGAGGTCATCCAGGTGAGCGGGCGGGCGACGTCCACCTCCGCCGGTCAGCTCCGGCTGACGACGGTCGGGGTGCAGCCCACCGTGCGGCTGCGTTCGGCGTTGGCCGGCTGGTTCTCCCCGGACGAGGCGGTGGTGCCGCGCGAGCTGGTCTACCCGCCGGGGGAGAGCCGCCAGGAGGTGGAGCAGCGCAACGAGGAGGACTTCCGCGCCTCGCAGACCAGCGCCGAGACGGCGGCGCTGCGCAAGCTCGGCTACCCGGTGCAGGTGCTGGTGAAGACGGTCGGCGCGGACGGCCCGTCGGCCGGGATGCTCAAGCCCGGCGACGTCGTCACCTCGGTCGACGGCGAGCAGGTCACCAGCGCCGGCCGGCTCACCGAGCTGATCCGTGCCCGGCCGGCCGGGACCACGCTGACGATCGGTTACACCCGCGACGGCGTCGCCGCCACGGCACGGGTCACCAGCCGCGAGCAGGACGGCCGGCCGCGGGTCGGGATCGAGATCGACCAGCAGCAGCCGCACCCGTTCACCCTCTCCATCGATCTCAACGACATCGGCGGCCCGAGCGCCGGCCTGATGTTCGCGCTGGGGATCGTGGACAAGCTGGAACCGGCCGACCTGACCGGCGGCAAGATCATCGCGGGCACCGGCACGATCGACGACGAGGGCCGGGTCGGCCCGATCGGCGGGATCGCGCAGAAGCTGGTCGGCGCGAAGGACGCCGGGGCGAAGGTGTTCCTGGTGCCGGAGGCCAACTGCGCCGAGGCCGTCCGTAACCCGCAGCCCGACCTTCCGCTGCTGCGGGTGGGTTCCCTGGACGACGCGCTGAAGGCCCTGGAGACGCTGCGCGAGGGGGGCCAGCCCACCCGCTGCTGACTGCCGTGGGCCCGCCCGGCGTGACCGTGGGCGACGCTTTCAGGAATACCCCGTACTCTGGTTGCCTGGTCGGAGCCGATCACATCGAGCGTGCGGAGCCAACAGTGGTCATGCGTAGCAGCCCCCTGCCGAGGATGAGCCGACGCGGACGCGTCACGATCGGCGTCCTGGTGGGGGTGTTCGTGCTGTTCACCGTCCTCGGGTGGGGTGTGCAGGCGTGGACGGACTGGCTCTGGTTCGAGGAGGTGCGCTACACCCAGGTCTTCACCGGGGTGCTGGCCACCCGGCTGCTGCTCTTCCTCGTGGTCGGCCTGGGCCTGGCGCTGGTCGTCGGCGGCAACCTCTGGCTCGCCCACCGGCTGCGCCCCAGGATGCGCCCGCACTCGCTCGAGCAGGCCACCCTGGAGCGGTACCGGATGGTGCTGGAGCCCCGGCTGGGCCTGTGGATCAGCCTGGCCGCGCTGGTGATCGGGATCTTCGCCGGGCTCTCCGCGCAGAGCCGGTGGAACCAGTGGCTGCTGTTCCGCAACGGCGGCGACTTCGGCGTGAAGGACCCGGAGTTCGGCGTGGACGTCGGGTTCTACGTCTTCCAGCTGCCGTTCTGGCGCTACCTGCTCGGCGTCGGCTTCACCGCCGTCGTGCTCGCCCTGCTCGGCGCGCTGGCCGTGCACTACGTGTTCGGCGGGGTGCGGCTGCAGGGCGTCGGGGACCGGATGACCGGCGCCGCGCGCGCCCACCTGAGCACGCTGGTCGCGGTCTTCGTGCTGCTCAAGGCGGTCGCGTACGTGCTGGACCGGCGGGCGATGCTGCTGGAGTACAACGAGGGCGCGAAGCTCTACGGCGCCGGGTACGCCGACGTGAACGCGCTGCTGCCCGCCAAGGAGATCCTCGCCTACATCTCCGTCGTGGTGGCCATCGCGATCATCGTCTTCTCGAACGCGGTGATGCGGAACCTGGTCTGGCCGGGCATCTCACTGGCCCTGCTCGGGGTGTCCGCCGTCGCCATCGGCGGCATCTACCCGTGGGCGGTGCAGACGTTCGAGGTCAAGCCGAGCGCCAAGGACAAGGAGGCGCCGTACATCCAGCGCAGCATCGAGGCCACGCGGGCGGCGTTCGGGCTGATCGACACGAAGACCGCGCCGTACGCGGCGAACAACTTCGTCCCGCCAGCCAGCCTGGCCACCGACACCTCCGTGGTGCCGAACGTGCGGCTGCTCGACCCGCAGCTGGTCTCCGACGCGTACACCCAGCTTCAGCAGGTGCGCGGCTTCTACGACTTCGGCCCGAAGCTGGACATCGACCGGTACGCCGTGGGCGGCAAGACCTCCGACTACGTGGTCGGCGTCCGTGAGATCAACTACACGGAGCTGACCGACCAGCAGAACACCTGGATCAACCGGCACACCGTCTACACCCACGGCTACGGCCTGGTGGCCGCCCCCGCCAACCGGGTCTGCAACGGCCTGCCGTACTTCGTCTCCGGCTTTCTCGGTGAGCCGGACAAGGAGGCGCAGGGCTGCGCGTCCGCGACCGAGGAGATCCCGGCCCAGCAGCCGCGGATCTACTACGGCGAGCGGATGGGCGCCGACGACTACGCGATCGTCGGGCAGTCCGACCCGAAGCGCAACGCGGAGTTCGACCGGCCGACCCAGACCGGCGGCGAGCAGTACTACACCTACACCGGCGAGGGCGGCGTCGAGATCGGCTCGTTCACCCGCCGGCTGCTCTACGCCATCAAGGAGCAGGAGTCGAACCTCCTGCTCTCCGAGGCGGTCAACGAGAACTCGAAGCTGCTGTACGTGCGCAACCCGCGGGATCGGGTGGAGAAGGTCGCGCCGTTCCTCACCCTCGACGGCGACCCGTACCCGGCGGTCGTCGGCGGCCGGGTGCAGTGGATCGTCGACGGCTACACCACGGCCGCGACCTACCCGTACGCCGAGCGGATCAACCTCCAGGCCGAGACCACCGACGAGCTGACCAACCGGGGCACCTTCCAGCTGGCCCGGGAGAACGTCAACTACATGCGCAACTCGGTGAAGGCGACGGTCGACGCGTACGACGGCACGGTGCGGCTCTACCAGTTCGACGACACCGACCCGGTGCTCAAGGCGTGGAACAAGGCGTTCGGCGGCGACCTGATCCTGCCGAAGGACAAGATCCCGACCGAGCTGCGCGAGCACTTCCGCTACCCGGCGGACATGTTCAAGGTGCAGCGCAACCTGCTGACCAAGTTCCACGTGACCGACCCGGGCGACTTCTACTCGGCGCAGGACTTCTGGCAGGTGCCGAACGTGCCGGACGCGCCGGACAGCGGGCAGAAGCAGCCGCCGTACTACCTGTGGACGCAGTTCCCCGGGCAGGAGGCGCCGCGGTTCCAGCTCACCTCCGCGGTCACCCCGAACGGCCGGCAGAACCTGGCCGCGCTGATCTCCGGGTCGTACGTCGACGGGAAGCCACGGCTGGAGGTGCTGGAGCTGCCCGACCAGACCCGCACCGCCGGCCCGGTGCAGGTGCACCAGCAGATGACCAACACCAACTCGAACATCCGGCAGCAGCTCAACCTGCTGTCCAGCAATCAGACGTCGCAGGTGCAGTACGGCAACCTGCTGTCGCTGCCGTTCGGCGACGGGATGCTCTACGTCGAGCCGGTCTACGTCAAGAGCAACCAGCGGCAGGACGCGTATCCGGTGCTGTCGAAGGTGCTGGTCTCGTACGGCGACGGGTCGTACGTGGCGCTGGCCGACAACCTGTCCGACGGCATCAAGCAGCTCGTCGAGCAGGGCAAGCAGGCCGCTCAGGGCACCCCGCCGCCGGCCGAGGGCACCCCACCGCCGCCCAGCGGCGGGAACAACCCGCCGCCCCTGACCGGCGAGCTGGCCGTGGCGGCGGGCAAGGTGCAGGCGGCGATCGACGAGGTCAAGGCGGCGCAGGCATCCGGCGACTTCGAGCGGTACGGCAAGGCGCTGAAGGCGCTGGACGAGGCGATGACCGCGTTCCAGCAGGCGCAGAAGGCCGCCACCCCGGCCGCCTCGGCGTCGCCGGCCGCGTCCACGTCGCCGAGCGGCAGCCCCTCGCCGACGCCCTCGACGGCGCCGGGCGGCTGAGCGGACGCGGTCGACCCGGTGGTGGCGGGGCGGGTGGGGGGACCGTTTTGCAGCCTCCCGGGTCGATGCGCTACGGTTGACGGGCCGACGCGGGGTGGAGCAGCTCGGTAGCTCGCTGGGCTCATAACCCAGAGGTCGCAGGTTCAAATCCTGTCCCCGCTACTCGTGAAAAGGCCCCGGAGTCCGCTCCGGGGCCTTTTCACGTCCTACTGGCACGTCGCCTCGGACGCCCGCCCTGGTGACGCGCGGCCGCCTCGGTGATCAGCTGCCCGCCTCGGGGCCGCGCCGTCCGCCTCGTTGATCAAGAGGTTTGCGTCAGGATCCCGTGACCCGCTGACGCAAACCTCTTGGTCAACGGCCCTGGTCAAGGGCTCGGCGGGGGAGGATCGGGGGCCCTTGCGGCCTTCGCCAGGCGGATGCGATAAGCTGTACGAGCCGACGCGGGGTGGAGCAGCTCGGTAGCTCGCTGGGCTCATAACCCAGAGGTCGCAGGTTCAAATCCTGTCCCCGCTACTCGTCGAAAGGCCCCGGAGTCCGCTCCGGGGCCTTTTCCGTTTCGCGACCGCTGCCGCATTCTGTCCGCCGTCTTTCCCTGGCCGTGCGCCACGCCATGCAGCCCGCCGTCCGGCCTGCCGCCCTTGCACCGTTCGGCGAGGATGAGGGCATGTCTTCGTGGAGCAAATGGTGGGGCCGGCTCGGCGCCGTCCTCGGCACGGTCGTGCTGTCGGTCTTCGTCCCGGTCGCGGCGTGGGCGTCCAGCGGCACCGGCGAGCTGGTGGTCGAGGCAGCCAAGCGACGGTCCCGGGGCGTCGGCTTCGTCGGCCTGTTGTGCTGCCTGGTCGTCGTCGGCGTGATCATCCTGTTGATCGTGCTGCTCAACAACCGGCGCAACCGTCGGCGCTGAGAACGGCCCGCCACACCGGCAGGCCGCCGGAGTGATCCGTCGGGTCGCCGGAGTGATCCGTCGGGCCGCCCAGTCGCCTCGCTGGCTGGCGCCCGCATGTGGGGCTGTCGCCTGTGTACGTGGCTGGGGTCGCGTACCTGGCTGGGATCGCATACGTGCCTGGGGCCGTATACGTGGCTGCCGCCTGCGTGTGCGGCGGCATCCGCACGTGGGCTGGCGCCGCACACGTGGCTGGGGGCTAGGGGCCGCCTGAGGCTGGGGGCCGGCGTCCGGCCCGTGGCCGTGTCCGGGTCAGCCGGCCAGGGCGGCGTCGGCCTGGGCCATGAAGCGGGAGGCCGCCGTGCGTACGCTGATCCGGCCCGAGCGGACGGCCCCGGCGGTGGTGACGAGCAGGGCGCGGACCCGGGCATGCCCCTTCGGGGGCGGGGAGGGTGCCGGTCCCAGCTCGTTGGTCAGCGCCTCGGCGAGCGTGGCGGCCCGGTGCTGCACGGGATCGGTCAGGTTCGCCCGCACGTACCGGCGGATGCCCAGGTTGGGGTTCACCCCCCGTTCGTTGCCGAGAGCCGCCCCGGCCTCGATGTTGTTGGTGAGGAAGTTGATGACGTCCGCCACGGTGTCGGGGTGGCGGGTGCCCCGGTAGGCGGCCCAGTACATCGGGGCCCGCGCCCACTGTGCGCCGGGCGGGCCGGGGAACGCGGCCAGCGCCAGCTCGTCGCGGGTGTGGCGCTGGAGCTCGGGAAGCTGGTTGGCCCAGGCGAACGAGGCGGCGGCGTGCCCGGTGACCACGAGTTGCCGGGCCGGCTCGCCGCTCTCGGCCCGCTCCACGAGGGCCGCGCCCGGGGTCGCCCCGCCGGCCCGGGCCCGCCGCCACAGCTCGAACCAGTTGGCCAGCTCGCCCGCGCTGAAGCCGAGCCGCCGGCCCTGGTACAGCTCGCTGCCCTTCGCGCGCAGCCAGAGCCAGAGCGCCCGGTCGTCCCCGGACGGGTCCATCGTGCCGGCCACCCGCCCGCCGGCCGCGCGGGTGACCCGCTGCGCCCAGTCGACGTACTCCTGCCAGGACATGCCCGTGCGGGGCTCCGGCACCCGCAGCTTTCGCAGCAGGCTCCGGTTGTACACCAGCGCGGCGCTGGTCTGGGCCGCGGCGACGCCCACGGTGCGGTCGTCGACCTCGCCGTAGCGGACCAGGCCCGGCGGCAGCTCGCCCAGGTCGAGCCGGTGGTCGGCGACGTACCCGCCGAGGTCGAGCAGGATCTCGCGCTCGGCGTACTCGGTGAGGATCGCGTCGTCGAGTTGGAACAGGTCGGGCGCGTTGCCGCCGGCCGCCTGGGTCGCCAGCCGCTCGTAGTAGCCGACCCGGTCCTGCCAGGTGACCCGGAAACCGACCTGCGGATTGCGCGCCGCGTACAGCTTGAGCGCCTTCTCGGTCAGCGCGGCCCGCTTCGTCCCGCCGTACCAGAAGACGGAGAGCGTGATCGGGCCGTTCTCGACCGGCGTGCCCTCGTCGTGGCCGCAGCCGGCCAGCCCGCCGGCGGCGAGCGGCGCTCCGAGCAGCGCCTTCAGCAACCGCCGGCGGACCGGGTCGGTGCCGGGGCGGGAGAGCGGCAGGCGGGCGACGGGCACGGGGCACTCCTGGTCGTCCGTGGGGCGGTTTTGGATCATTTACACAGCTGGCGTACGCGGGTGTCAACGGCCGTACGGCCCGGCTCGGGCGGCTGCCGGCGGCCTTCGCGGTTCTGGACGGTTCCGGTGGCCGTCCGGGCGGGCGATCGACGCGTGGTGTACTTGGTCCCGTGGAACTTCTGCACTCGGGCAAGGTCAGGGACGTCTACGCCGACGGCGACGACCTGATCCTGGTCGCCTCCGACCGGCTCTCGATCTACGACGTGGTGCTGCCGACCCCGGTGCCGGACAAGGGCCGGCTCCTCACCGCGCTCTCGCTGTGGTGGTTCGAGCAGCTGGCCGACATCGTGCCGAACCATGTGATCTCCGCCACCGACGTGCCGGCCGAGTGCGCCGGGCGGGCGATCCGCTGCCGGCGGTTGGAGATGGTTCCGGTCGAGTGCGTGGCCCGGGGCTACCTGACCGGCGGCGGCCTCGTCGAGTACGAGCGCACGGGCGCGGTCTGCGGGGTCGAGCTGCCCCGCGGGCTGGTCGAGGCGTCGATCCTGCCGGAGCCGATCTTCACCCCGTCGACGAAGGCCCCGAAGGGCGAGCACGACGAGCCGATCAGCTACCGGCAGGTGGTGGACAAGCTGGGCGCGGAGACCGCCGAGCGGCTGCGGCAGATCACCATCGACGTCTACCGGCGGGGCGCCGAGATCGCCGCCGAGCGGGGCATCCTGGTCGCCGACACCAAGATCGAACTGGGTTGGGCGCCGGACGGCAGCCTGGTCCTCGGCGACGAGGTGCTCACCTCCGACTCGTCCCGGTTCTGGCCGGCCGAGTCGTACCAGCCGGGCCGCACCCAGTTCTCCTACGACAAGCAGTACGTCCGCGACTGGGCGACCGGCAGCGGCTGGGACAAGCTGCCGCCGGCCCCCGAGGTGCCCGCCGAGGTGATCGAGGCGACCCGCGCCCGCTACGTCGACGTCTACGAGAAACTGACGGGCAACCCCTGGTCCTGACGCCGAGGCGGGGCAGGGTGAGGCGGGGGTGAGGCGGGGGGTGAGGCGGCAACTTCCGGGAAGTTGTGGCCTCGGCCCGCGCCGGAGGCGACAGTTTCCCTGAAGTTGTGCGGACGTGGCCGCGAGCGCGAGCGTGAGCGCTTGCGAATGTCTCGACACGCCGTTACCGCCATTTGGGCGGCATCACTGGACCCCGGTTCCGCGAGCGTCGATGATCTATCTGTCACCCTCCGTGTCCGAGTGACTTCAAGGGAGGTCGGATGAACCTCGACATGTGGATCCGGGCCCTCAAGGCGGCCCGGGCGAGCGCGGGCGTCTCGCAGGAGGCGCTCGCCGAGCTGATCAGGTGGAGCCCCTCCACCATCGCCGCCATCGAGACCGGCCGGCGGCGGCCCACCCCGGACCTGGCCGCCGCCGCCGACGAGGCGCTCGGCACGGCCGGCCTGCTCAGCGAGCTGCTGGCCGCCGCCAACCGGAAGCAGTCGCCGAGCTGGTTCGCCCCGTGGCTGGGTGTCGAGGCCAACGCCGTCGCCCTCCGCACGTCCCAGCCCTGCCTGGTGCCGGGGCTGCTCCAGACCGAGGAGTACGCCCGGGCGGTGCTGACCGCGCAGGGCATCCACACCCCGGAGGAGGTGGAGCAGCTCGTGGCCGCGCGGATGGCCCGCCAGGAGTTGATCACCGGGCCGGTCCCGAAGCGCTTCACCGCGATCGTGGACGAGGCAGCCCTGCGCCGGGTGGTCGGCGACCGGGAGGTCCAGCGGGCCCAACTGGAGCGGCTGATCATGTTGGCGGCGCTGCCGCACATCCGGCTCCACGTCGTGCCCGCCGGGGTCGGCGCGCACCCCGGGCGGCCGGCGGCTTCGTGCTGGCCACCCTGCTCGACGGCGACGAGGTGGTCTACTCGGATGGCGTCTTCGGTCAGGTGATGGACCGGCCGGACGCGGTGGATACGATCAGATCGATGTGGGACAGGCTGCTCGGCGAGGCCCTGCCCGAGGGCGCCTCGCTGGAGCTGATCGGGAAGCTGGTGAGCGAGCTGTGAACGCTGCCCCCACCCCTCGCTGGCGGGTGTCGAGCCGGTCCGGCAACGGAGGGGACACCTGCGTGGAGGTCGCCGACAACCTGCCCGGCCGGGTGCTGGTGCGCGACTCGAAGGACCGCGACGGCGGCACCCTGACCTTCGACCCCGCCGCCTGGCGCTCCTTCGTCGCCCTGGTCAGGGCGGGCTGAGGCCCACAGGATCGCCTGATGCTCGGGAAGAGGGCTGAGCATCAGGCGATCACCGGAGCGGCTCAGTCCACCCAGTCGAGGGTGCGCTGGACGGCCTTGCGCCAGTTGCGCAGCTCCCGCTCGCGGTGCTCCGGCGTCATCGCCGAGGTCCACTGGGCGTCGGAGCGCCACTGGGCGCGCAGGGTGGCCAGGTCCGGCCAGAAACCGACGGCGAGCCCGGCCGCGTACGCCGCGCCGAGGCAGGTCGTCTCGGTGATCCGGGAGCGGACGACCGGCACGTCCAGCACGTCGGCGAGGAACTGCATGAGCAGGGCGTTCCCGGTCATCCCGCCGTCCACCCGCAGCCGGCGCAGCGCCACGTCGGAGTCGGCGTTCATCGCGTCGACCACCTCGCGGGTCTGCCAGGCCGACGCCTCCAGCACCGCCCGGGCCAGGTGCCCCTTGGTGATGTACCCGGTCAGCCCGGCGATCACCCCACGAGCGTCGCTGCGCCAGTGCGGCGCGAACAGCCCGGAGAAGGCCGGCACCACGTAGCAGCCGCCGTTGTCGTCCACGGTGCGGGCCAGGTCCTCGATCTCGGGGGCCGTGGAGATCAGTCCGAGGTTGTCCCGCAGCCACTGCACCAGCGAGCCGGTCACCGCGATCGCCCCTTCGAGGGCGTACGCGGCCGGCTGGCCGTCGATCCGGTACGCCACCGTGGTCAGCAGGCCGTGCGCCGAGGCGACCGGGCTGGCACCGGTGTTGAGCAGCAGGAAGCTGCCCGTGCCGTACGTGCACTTCGCCTCGCCGGGCTGGAAGCAGGTCTGCCCGAACAGGGCGGCCTGCTGGTCGCCCAGGGCGCTGGCCACCGGCACCCCCGCGAGCACCCCCTCGGCGGTGCCGTAGACCTCGGCGGAGCTGCGGATCTCGGGGAGCATCGCGGCGGGCACCCGGAGCGCGTCCAGCAGCTCCGGGTCCCAGTCCAGCGTCTCCAGGTCCATCAGCATCGTCCGGCTGGCGTTGGTCACGTCGGTGACGTGCCGGCCGGTCAGCTTCCAGATCAGCCAGCTGTCCATCGTGCCGAACAGCACCTCGCCCCGCTCGGCGCGCTCGCGCAGACCGTCCACGTTGTCCAGCAGCCAGCGCAGCTTCGGCCCGGCGAAGTACGTGGCCAGGGTCAGCCCGGTGCGGGCCCGCAGGCGCTCCTCGCCGTACACGTCGGCCAGCTCGCGCAGCAGCGGGCCGGTGCGGGTGTCCTGCCAGACGATGGCGTGCGTGACCGGCCGGCAGGTCACGCGGTCCCAGACCACCGTGGTCTCCCGCTGGTTGGTGATGCCGACCGCCGCCAGCCCCTCGGGGCCGGTGCCGGCGGCGTCCAGGGCCTCCCGCACCACGAGCTGGACGTTCTCCCAGATCTCCTCGGCGTCGTGCTCGACCCAGCCGGGTCGGGGGAAGACCTGCCGGTGCTCGCGCTGGGCGACGGAGACGATCTCGCCGGCCCGGTCGAAGACGATGCACCGCGACGAGGTGGTGCCCTGG
Source organism: Micromonospora sp. B11E3 (assembly GCF_039871625.1). NCBI lineage: Bacteria > Bacillati > Actinomycetota > Actinomycetes > Micromonosporales > Micromonosporaceae > Micromonospora > Micromonospora sp. B11E3. The sequence continues at coordinate 12,283 of NZ_JBDPMC010000024.1, forward strand.
TCGATGGCGGCGACGTACTGTCCGGTCACGGCAGCACCGTACCCGCCCCGCCGCCGGTCCGCCGCCCGTCCGCGCCCGCCGCCCGCCGCCCGCCGCCCGCTGCCCGCTGCCCGCCGGTCCGCCGCCCGCTGCCCGCTGCCCGCCGGTCCGCGCCCGCCGCCCGCTGCCCGCTGCCCGCCGGTCCGCGCCCGCCGCCCGCCGCCCGCCGGTCCGCGCCCGCCGCCCGCCGCCCGCCGCCCGCCGCCCGCCGGTCCGCGGCCCGCGGCCCGCCTGCCCGCTGCCCGCTGCCCGCCGGCCCGCTGCCCGCTGCCCGTCGGCCGCCGCCTGGTCGCCTGCGCCTGCGCCCTGTGCCTGCGCCCTGTGCCTGCGCCCTGTGCCTGCGCCCTGCGCCTGCGCCTGCGCCCTGCGCCTGCGCCTGCGCCCTGCGCCTGCGCCTGCGCCCTGCGCCTGCGCCTGCGCCCTGCGCCTGCGCCTGCGCCCTGCGCCTGCGCCTGCGCTTGCGCCCTGCGCCTGCGCTTGCGCCCTGCGCCTGCGCCTGCGCCCTGCGCCCGCGCCCTGCGCCTGCGCCCGCCCGCGCTCGTCCGCCGTCGCCGGTCCACGGGCGACGGGAGGCGTCACCGGCCGTACGATCTGTGGACGTGCGCGACATCGCCGTCTTCAGTGGAACCGCCCATCCCAACCTCGCCGCCGAGATCTGCACCCATCTCGGGGTGCCGCTGCACCCGGTGCGGGTGTCCCGGTTCGCCAACGACTGCCTGGAGGTGCAGTTGCAGGCGAACTGCCGCGAGCGGGACGTGTTCCTGATCCAGCCGCTGGTCCCGCCGGTGCAGGAGAACCTGGTCGAGCTGCTGCTCATGATCGACGCGGCCCGGGGCGCCTCGGCCGGCCGGATCACGGTGGTGCTGCCGCACTACGCGTACGCCCGGTCGGACAAGAAGGACGCGCCGCGCATCTCGATCGGCGGCCGGCTGGTCGCGGACCTGCTCACCTCGGCCGGCGCGGACCGGGTGCTGGCGATGACCCTGCACTCCCCGCAGGTGCACGGCTTCTTCAGCGTCCCGGTGGACCATTTGCACGCGCTGCGCGAGCTGGCCGGCCACTTCCGGCGGTACGACCTGGGCAACGCCGTGGTGGTCTCGCCCGACCTGGGCAACGCCAAGGAGGCGGCGGCCTTCGCGCGGATGCTCGGGACCCCGGTCGCGGCCGGCGCGAAGCAGCGGTTCAGCGACGACCGGGTCAAGATCAGTACGGTGATCGGTGACGTGGCCGACCGGGACGTGATCGTGCTGGACGACGAGATCGCCAAGGGCAGCACGGTGATCGAGCTGATGGCCCACCTGCGCGAGCTGAAGGTCCGGTCGATCCGGCTGGCCTGCACCCACGGCCTCTTCTCCAGCGGGGCGCTGGAGCGGCTCAGCGAGCAGCCCGGGGTGCTGGAGATCGTCTGCACCAACACGGCGCCGATCCCGGCCGAGAAGCGGGTGCCCAAGCTGGAGGTGCTCTCCGTCGCGCCGGCCCTGGCGGAGGCGATGCGGCGGATCCACAACGGAGAGTCGGTCAGCGCCCTGTTCGGCTGAGCCGGCCGGCGGGCCGGCCCGCGCCGCCGGCCCGCGCCGCCGGCCCGCGCCGCCGGCCCGCGCCGCCGGCCCGCGCCGCCGGCCCGCGCCGCCGGCCCGCGCCGCCGGCCCGCGCCGCCGGCACCATGTCGGCGACATGGCGGCATCCTCACTGTTCCGACACCGCCATGTCGCCGACATGACCGGGCGGGCGGGGGCCGGGCGAGGCCGGGTCCGGGGGCCGGGCGAGGGCCGGGCGCTACCGGGCCCCGACCGCCGCGCTGATCCGGACCGTGGTGCCGGCCGGGCCGGTGTCGACGTCCATGGCGTCGCTCAGCTCCCGGGCCAGCCAGAGGCCCCAACCCCCGGGGACGTCCGCGGCGGGGCGCCCACGCTGGCCGAGCCGCCCCGCGCTGATGCCCCGCCCGTGGTCGGCGACCTCGCAGACCACCCGTCCCGGCTCGTGCCACAGCCGCAGCCAGCCTCGCCCCCCGCCGTGCCGGACCGCGTTGCTGATCAGCTCGTTTACCGCCAGCACGAAGTCGTCGAGGCGCTGCCCGTCCAGCCCGGCCGCGTGGGCGCAGGAGGTGACCGAGTGCCGTAGCTCGGTCACCTGGGCCTGGTCGAAGGCCTCGGCGATCAGGACGGTGGTGTCGATGGACACCACCGTACGCGGCGCGCGGGATTCCGTCCCGACGGGCTGTGGCATCGTGTCGGGCGTGCCGTCGCCGCCCGGTGGTTTCGAGGTCCCGCTCTGGCGGGCCGTCGCGGTGTTCCGGTTCGCTGCCCTGGCGTACGTCGGCGTGCTGGCCCTGCGCGACGCCGACCGGTACGCCCACCCGCTGGTCGCCGGGATCGTCCTGCTGGCGATGCTCGGCTGGACGGTGCTCACCGCCCTCGGCTACGCCCGCCCCCGGCGGCGGGGCTGGCCGCTGCTGGCGGCCGACCTCGCGGCGGTGCTCGCGGTCCTGCTGGTCAGCCCGTGGGTGATCGGGCGAACGGGGCTCGCGGGCGGCGTACCGAGCCTGGCCGTGGTCTGGCTGGCCGGGCCGGTGCTGGCCTGGGCCGTCTCCGGCGGTCGGCGCCGGGGCGCGGTGGCCGCGCTGGCGATGGGTGCGGCGGACCTGGCCACCCGGGAGCGGATCGGCCAGTCCACCTTCACGGGTGCCATCCTCCTGCTGCTGGCCGGCGTCGTGGTCGGGCACGTCGCACGGCTCGCGGTGACCGCCGAGCAGCGGCTGCAACGGGCGGTCGAGCTGGAGGCGGCGACCCGGGAGCGGGAGCGGCTGGCCCGGGGCATCCACGACTCGGTGCTTCAGGTGCTGGCCATGGTGCAGCGGCGGGGCGCCCACCTCGACGGCGAGGCCGGCGAGCTGGCCCGGCTGGCGGGGGAGCAGGAGGCGGCGCTGCGTGCCCTGATCGCGGGTGCGCCGCCGCCCGACGGCGGGGCCGAGGCGGACCCGGGCACCCTGGACCTGCGCGCCCTGCTCGGCCGGTACGCCTCGGCGGCGGTCTCGGTGTCGGCGCCGGCCACCGGAGTCCCGCTGCCCGCCGGGACGGCCCGGGAGTTGGCCGCCGCGACCGGGGCGGCGCTGGAGAACGTGGACCGGCACGCGGGCGGGCGGGCGTGGGTGCTGATCGAGGACGAGGGGGAGACGGTGACCGTCTCGGTACGCGACGAGGGCCCCGGCATCGCCGCCGGCCGGCTCGACGAGGCCGCCCGGCAGGGCCGGCTCGGGGTGGCGCAGTCCATCCGGGGTCGCATCGCCGACCTGGGCGGGACGGTGACCATCACGTCCGCGCTCGGCGCGGGCACCGAGGTGGAGTTGACCGTGCCGAGGGCCGCCCGGTGAACACGTCGGGGAACGCCGGCGTACGGGTGATGGTGGTGGACGACCACCCGATGTGGCGCGAGGGGGTGGCCCGCGACCTCACCGAGGCCGGCCACCTGGTGGTCGCCACCAGCGGCGAGGGACGTCAGGCGGTGCGGGTGGCCGCCGCCGCTCGTCCCGACGTGGTCGTCCTCGACCTGCAACTGCCGGACATCTCCGGGGTGGAGGTGATCCGGGGGCTGCGGGCGGCGCTGCCCGGGGTGCGGGTGCTGATGCTCTCGGCCAGCGGGGAGCAGCAGACCGTCCTGGACGCGGTGAAGGCCGGGGCCACCGGGTACCTGGTCAAGTCGGCCGCACCGGCCGAGTTCCTGGACGCGGTGCGGCGCACCGCCGCGGGCGAGCCCGTCTTCACGCCCGGCCTGGCCGGGCTGGTGCTCGGGGAGTTCCGCCGGCTCGCCGGGGAGGGGCCGAGCCGGCGCGGCACGGCCTCCGGCGTCCGGACGGCCGGTCCCGCCGGCCGGGACGACGGCGCGCCCCGGCTCACCGACCGGGAGACCGAGGTGCTGCGGCTGGTGGCCAAGGGGATGTCGTACAAGCAGATCGCCGAGCGGCTCGGGCTGTCCCACCGGACGGTGCAGAACCACGTGCAGAACACGCTGGGCAAGCTGCAGCTGCACAACCGGGTCGAGCTGACCCGGTACGCGATCGAGCGCGGCCTCGACGGCTGATTCCAGGTCGGGGATCGGCTGTCGAGGCGGTGGCCGGCGTGACCTGTAGGTGGGCTGGCTGGTCGATCGCTGATGGGGAAGGTTGACGGCCGGGCTGCGCTTCTCCCGGCGTGTCGAGTTCCTGGACTGCCAACGCTCGTGCTGGACGGGCGGACGCCGTCAGCGCGACTCGGGCGGGCGGGTCTCGTGGATCGCCAGCTCCTCGGCGCTCGCCCCGCCGCCGGCCGAGCCCGCGTCGTACGCGACGCTGTCGGTCTCCAGGTCGCTGTGTGCCCCCTCGTCCGGTTCCACCAGGCGGCCGACGGTGGCGTCGGCGACGCCGCCGAGCCGGCCGTGGTCGTAGACCGAGATCGGGGACTTCGGGTCGGAGGTGGGGCCGGGGTCGATGACGTCCGCATCGAGCTGCGCCTGCGCGGCCGCCGCCGGGCTGTCGGCCTCGGCCGCGATGTCCGGGTCGACCGGGGCGGCCAGCGGGTCGTCGGCGGGACGCTCGTAGACCTCCCGCCCGAGCTTGTAGTCCAGCGACTCCCCGTCGAGCTGCTCCTCGGCGGTGGTGCCGTACCGGTCCACGGCGACCGGCGTGCGGTCCCCCGGCAGTTGGGCCGGCTCCGGGCCGTCCGCCTCGCGGCCGGTGAAGAGGTCGTCGTTGGCCGTCGAGTCGTCGTCGGCGGTCTGGGGAAGCCCCTCCGCCTCGGGATCGGAGACGGGGGTCGGGTACTCGTCGTCGCGCATGCCTGAGCACTACCCGCTGCCCCCCACCCGTAACCGGCAGGGGACCGGGCGCGGGTCGGGCGAGGCGCCGCGATCTTGCAGTTTGTGCCCTCAGTCCGGGCGGAATGCCCGGTTTGCCGGGGCAAAAAGTGCAAGATCGCGGGAGGGGGAAGGGGGTCAGGGGCGTTCGTCCTCGGTGTGCAGGACCGCCCAGACCAGCTTCCCGTCGCGCAGCGGCGTGCTGCCCCAGCGGCGGGCGACCGTGTCGATGAGCAGCAGGCCCCGGCCGCCGGCCGTGTCCACCGGAACCAGCCCGGCGTACGTCGGCTGCCGCGGGGAGTGGTCGCGCACGCCGATGTGCAGGGTGTCCCCGCGCGGCGCGAGCCGGACGGTCATCATGGTGCCCGCGTGCGCCACCACGTTGTTGACCATCTCCGTCACCGCGATGCAGCCCGCCTCGGCCAGCTCGTCGACCCCCCAGCGGGCGCAGCCGTCGAGCACCAGCGCCCGGGCCTGCCGTGCCGCCCCGACGTCCGGCGGCAGCTCCGTCGTGGCCGCCGTGGCCGTCGGGAGCACTGCCAGCGCGGCCGTCGCCTCGTCGAGGGTCGGCCAGACGGGCAGCTCGTCGCCGGCCGTCCTCCCGGTGGGGTCGACGACCAGCAGGTCCGCCGCCGGCCAGTCGGCGACCTCCCGGCGTACCTCGGCGAACGTGCGGCGGGCGGCGCGGTCGGTGATCCGCACCCCGGACAGGTCGACCACCACGGGGCCGGGCCGTTCGCAGAGCCGCGCGAGCAGCGCGTCGCGTACGGTGCCGGTGGCGGTGGTGTCGAGCACCCCGGTCAGCCGGAGCGCGCCGGACGATTCGTCCGTCTCCACCAGACATCGCACGTGTGTCGGCATAATCGCCCCATTGTGCACTCCGGTTACCGGGTGCGCATCCAACCGGCCGGCCCCGTTCATCACGCTTCCGTCCGGACTCTTCTGGCCATCACGGTTCCCACCGCCGTGCCCGCCGCCGCGAGTCCGAACGCGGCGGTCAGTCGGACCAGCCGCCCGCGCCGCCCGCGCCAGCCGCCCTCCCGCTCGCCCGTCGCGTCGGCGGTGAAGACGTTGCCGGTGCTGTCGGGCCGGTGCGCCGGCCCGAACTGGAAGCGGCGGCCGTACCAGCCGAGGCCGCGCTCGGCCAGCGCCGGGGCCAGCCGCCACTGGGCGCCGAGCAGCCGGGCCGCGCCCCCGGCGTACGCCTCGCGGCGCGGCCGGCGCAGCAGCCGGACGATGGTCTCGGCGACCAGTTCCGGCGGGTACACCGGGGCGGGGGGCACCAGTTCCTGACCGGTGTGGTTGGCGGTGTGCCGGAAGAACGGGGTGTCGATGCTCGCCGGCAGCACCGTGCAGACGGAGACGTGGCCCCGCCCGGTGACCCGCAGCTCCTGGCGGACCGCGTCGGCGAGCCCCCGGATGCCGTGTTTGGCGGCGTTGTACGCCGACTGGTAGGGCATCGCCACCTCCGCCAGCACGGAGGCGTTGTTGACCAGCACCCCACCGCCGGCGGCGTCGAGGTACGGCAGGGCCGCCTTCATCCCGTGCACGACGCCGAGCAGGTTCACCTCCAGCACCCGGCGGAACTCCCGCACCGGGATCTCGTCGAACAGGCCCACGGCGCTGACCGCCGCGTTGTTGATCCAGGCGTCGATCCGGCCGAACTCGTCGGCCGCGCGGGCGGCGAGGCGCTGCACCGCCACCGGGTCCGTGACGTCCGTCGGTACGACCAGCGGGCGCCCGCCCAGCTCCCGGCAGCGCGCCGCCACCCGCCCCAGCGCCTGTTCGCTGCGCGCCGCCAGCACCACGGCAGCACCCCGGCGGGCCAGCGCGTACGCGGTGGCGGTGCCGATGCCGCTGGAGGCGCCGGTGATCACGACCGTGGCGTCGTCGAGACTGCGGGTGAGAGGCATTACTCGCCCGTACCCCCGTGCGGGCCGCTCATGCCGGCGGAGTTTCCCGGCGGCCGGGTCGTACGTTTCCGACTTGCCAGGTTTCGGCTCGTGGGCGCCCGGTTAATGGGACCCTCTGACCGGGAGGATCCGCCAGCTCGAGGAACGCATGGAGGTGACCCATGCGCGTCGGCCTAGTGTGCGCGCACTCCGGCCCGTCCAGGCCCGCCGACGGTCCGCCCGTCGGCACGCGCGAGCACATCACGCGGGTCGCCGCCGAGCTGGCCGCCCGTGGCCACGACGTGCACCTCTACGAGCGCCGGGACGACCCGGACCTACCGGCCGCCGTCGAGGTCGACGGGTACCGGGCGGAGCGGGTCCCGGTCGGTCCGGCCGCCCCGGCGCCGACCGCCGAGCTGGTCCCGTACGTGCCCGAGTTCGGTCGGTGGCTGGCCGAGCGGTGGGCGGGGGAGTGGGCCCCGGAGGTGGTGCACGGGCACTACTGGGTCGGCGGGCTGGCCGCCGCGCACGCCGTCCGGGAGACGGACGTCCCGGTCGTGCAGACCTTCCACTCCCTCGGCGTCGAGCAGCTCCGGCATCTGGGCCCCGGGTACGACGGCCCGGGCGCCCGCATCCCGCTGGAGCGGGCGCTGACGCGCGCCGTGGACATCGCGGTCGCGCAGTGCAACGACGAGGTCGACGAGCTGACCCGGATGGGCCTGCAACGGGCCTCGGTGGCGATGGTGCCGGCCGGGGTGGACGTGGAGCGGTTCCATCCCGACGGGGAGGCGGCCCCGCGCGACCAGCGCGCCCGCATCCTCTCCGTGGGCGGGCTGTCGGCCGGGCACGGGCAGGACGACCTGATCCGGGCGATGCGGCTGGTCGGCGACGCCGAGCTGATCATCGCGGGCGGGCCGCCGGCCGAGCAGCTCGCCGGCCACGCGGAGGCCCGCCGCCTGCGCGAGCTGGCCGAGCGCGTCGGCGTGGCCGAGCAGGTGACCCTGGTCGGCGCGGTGCCGCACGACCAGATGGCCACCTGGTACCGCTCGGCCGACGTGGTCGCCTGCACCCCGCACTACTCCTCCGCGGGGCGGGTGTCGTTGGAGGCGATGGCCTGCGGCGTGCCCGTCGTCGGGTACGCCATGGGCGGCATCGCCGACGCCGTGGTCGACGAGGTCACCGGCAAGCTGGTGCCGCCGGGCGACGTACGCGCCCTCGGGCTCACGCTGCGCCGGCTGCTCAGCGACAACGCGGGGCGGTTCGCGTACGGGCACGCGGCGGTGGACCGGGTGCGGTGCAGCTACACCTGGGAGCGGACGGCCGGCGCGTTGGAGCGGCTCTACGAGCGGGTGGTCCGCCGCCGCAAACCGGTCGAGGCGGCCTAGGGGCCGGCGGCGGGGGCCAGCGGCGGGGGCTCGGCGGCGGGGCTCAGCGGCGGGGACGTACCGGGACGCCGGCCGGCACCATGCCCCGGTCGCGGTCCCGGGCCACCTCGTGGTGATGCTGCGGCTCGGCGTACCTTGTCAGCCCGATGACCGCGGCCAGCGTGGCCAGGAAGCCGAGCCCGGCCAGCCACTCCCGGCCGGGCCAGATCCGGTCGCCCAGCAGCAGCAGCCCGACGATCGCCGCGGGCACCGCGCCCGCGGCGTCCATGGCGGCCACGGCCGCCGTGGTGGACCCGCGCTGCATCGCCAGCCCGAGCAGCAGCTGCCCGACCACCGAGTGGGCCACCAGCAGGTAGAGCAGCGGGTCGCGGACGAGCGCCTCGGCGGTCGACGCGGAGGCCAGCGGGCGGGCGGCCACCGCGGCGGCGGAGAAGGCCAGCCCGGCCAGCGAGCCGAGCGCCACGGACCCGGGCGCGCCGTGCAGCCGTACCGCGAAGAAGCCGAGCACGGCGATCAGGGCCAGCGCCACCGCCAAAGCGGCCAGCCCGGCGGTGCCCAGCTGCCGCGACGGCGCGGGCTGCGCCGACAGCACCAGGCCCGTGATGCCCGCGAAGAGCAGCACCAGCAGCGCCACCTCGGCGGTGGGCAGCCGCCACTTGAGCACCAGCACGCCGAGGATGGCCGTCACCCCCAGCCCGGCCGCCACGCTCGCCTGGACCAGGAACAGCGGCAGGTCCCGGCGCGCCAGGAAGGCCAGCACGAACCCGCCCACCTGGCAGCCCAGCCCGACCAGGTACGTGCGGTGGCTGGCCAGCCGCAGCAGCAACCCCGGGTCGAACGTGTGGTGCAGCGTGGTCCGGGCCGCGGCCACGGACTGGAGGAGGTTGGCGATGCCGTACGCGACGATCATCGCCGCCAGGAAGCACCAGCCGGAGGACACCACCTGGCGAGGATAGAGGCTGCTACCGGATCACCGCTCGGCCGGCCGGCCGAGCCTCGCCAGGATGTCGCCGTGCAGCGCGCCGTTGCTGGCCACGGCGCTGTGCCCGGCGGCGTCCCCGGCCGGGGCGGGTCGCCCGGCCAGGTCCGTGAACGTCCCGCCCGCCTCGGTGACGATCGGCACCAACGCGGCGACGTCCCACAGCGACAGCTCCGGCTCGACCATCACGTCCAGCGACCCCTCCGCCAGCAGCATGTAGCCGTAGAAGTCGCCGTACGCCCGGCTGCGCCAGGTGTCCCGCATGAGCTGGAGCATCGGTTCCAGCCGCCCGGCGTCCTCCCAGCCGGACAGCGACGAGTAGCAGAAGCTGGCGTCGGCGAGCCGGCCGACGCGGGAGACCGAGATCGGTTCGCCGTGGGCGGCGTCCGGCCCGGCGTACGCGCCCGCGCCCCGCGCGGCCCACCAGCGGCGGCCCAGCGCGGGCGCGGAGACCAGCCCGGCCACCGGCCGGTCGCCCTCCAGCAGGGCGATCAGGGTGGCCCAGATCGGCACCCCCCGGACGAAGTTCTTGGTGCCGTCGATCGGGTCCACCACCCAGCGCCGCCCGCCCGACCCGGCGGGGGGCTGCTCGCCGTACTCCTCGCCGAGCAGGCCGTCGCCCGGCCGGTGCTCGGCGAGCAGCGCGCGGATCTCCCGCTCGACCGCCGTGTCGGCGTCGGAGACGGGGGTGAGATCGGGCTTCGCCTCGACCCGCAGGTCGAGGGCGCGGAACCGGGCCGTGGAGACGGCGTCCGCGCGGTCGGCGAGCAGGTGGGCGAGGGCGAGGTCGTCGGCGTACCCGGTCATGGCGAAACCGTAGCGACCGCCGGGCCGCGCCGGGGCGGGCGGCTCGCCGCGTGTCACGGCATGGGAGCGGCGCCGGCTCGCGGTCGGGCCGGGGCGGCGGGTGTCACGCGGGCGGATCGCTCGGGCTGGGGCGACAGGGTGTCACGCGGGCGGGTCGGCCGGGCCGGGCGACAGGGTGTCACGCGGGCGGGCGGCCGGGCCGGGCGGCCGGGTGTCACGCCGCGGGCGGGGCGTCGGCGTCGCGGTCGGTCTCGCGGGGGTCGGCCTCCCCGGTGCGGGAGGCCAGCAGCCGGCGGTACGAGGCCAGCCGCCGCGGATCGGCCCGGCCCGCGGCCACCCAGGCGTCCAGCGCGCAGGCCGCCTCGTCGGCCGTGTGCTGGCAGTTCGCCGGGCAGTCCACCGTCCCCTCGACCAGGTCCGGGAAGCCGTGCAGCAGGCTCTCGGCCGACACGTGCGCCAGCCCGAAGCTGCGCACCCCGGGGGTGTCGACGATCCAGCCCGGGTCGGCGTCGGAGCCCGGTCGGGGCGGCAGCCGCAGCGCCACGGCGCTGCTGGACGTGTGCCGGCCCCGGCCGATCGCGCTGACCCTGCCGACCGCGCGGGCGGCGTCCGGGACGAGGCGGTTGACCAGCGTCGACTTGCCCACCCCGGAGTGCCCCACCAGGACCGACACCCGCCCGGCGAGCAGGCCGCGCAGCCCGTCGAGGTCGGAGTCCGGCCGGACGAGCACGTACGGCAGCTCCAGCTCGGCGTAGTAGCCCACCACCTGCTCGGGGCCGGCCAGGTCGGCCTTGGTCAGGCAGAGCAGCGGCTCGACGTCCGCGTCGTACGCGGCCACCAGGCAGCGGTCGATGAAGCCGGTGCGCGGCGGCGGGTCGGCGAGCGCGCTGACGATGACGAGCTGGTCGGCGTTGGCCACCACCACCCGTTCGAGCTTCCCCTCGGCGGTGGTCTCGTCGTCGTCGGCGGTGCGCCGCAGCACCGAGCTGCGCTCGGCGATCCGGACGATCCGGGCCAGCGCCCCGGCCGTGCCGGACGTGTCGCCGACCAGGCCCACCCGGTCGCCCACCACGACTGACTTGCGGCCCAGCTCCCGGGCCCGCATCGCGGTGACGGTCGGCGCGTCCGGGCCGCCGGCGTCGGCGAGCACGCAGGTGTAGCGACCCCGGTCCACGGCCGTCACGAACCCCTCGACCGCCTCGGCGTGCCGGGGGCGGGTCCGGGTACGCGGGCGCGAGGACCTCCCGGGCCGGACCCGTACGTCGTCCTCGTCGTACTCCCGCCGTCTGGTCGCCAGGACCGTCCCCCCGTCGTGTCAGCTCTTTCCGGTCACCATCGCCGACCATAGCGCCGGGAACTCCGGCATGGTCTTGGAGGTGCACGACACGTCGTCCAGCTCGATGCCGGGGACGGCGAGCCCGGCCACCGCCGCGGCGTGCGCCATCCGGTGGTCGTGGTACGTCCGGAACACGCCGCCGCGCAGCGGGCGGGGGCGGATCTCCAGGCCGTCCGTCGACTCGGTGATGTCCGCCCCGAGGGCGGTGAACTCGCGGGCCAGCGCGGCGATCCGGTCGGTCTCGTGACCCCGGATGTGGGCGACGCCGGTGAACCGGGACGGCGAGTCGGCGAGCATGGCGAGCGCGGTCAGCGCCGGGGTCAGCTCGCTCACGTCGGACAGGTCGGCGTCGATGCCGCAGACCTTGCCGGTGCCGCGCACGGTCAGCCCCTCGGTGCTGAGGCTCACCTCGCCGCCCATGCGCTGCAACAGCCCGCGGAGCTGCTCGACCGGCTGGGCGCTGCTGCGCGGCCAGCCGCGTAGCGTCACCTCGCCGCCGGTGACCAGCGCGGCGGCGAAGAACGGCACCGCGCCGGACAGGTCCGGCTCGATCTCCCAGCCCCGGCCGGACAGCGGCCCGGGCTCGACCACCCAGACGTCGGGCACGGTGTCGTCGACCGCCGCCCCGGCGGCCCGCAGCATCTGCACGGTCATCCGCAGGTGCGGCGCGGAGGGGACCGGCGGGCCGACGTGCCGGACCACGACCCCCCGGTCGAAGCGCGGCGCGGCCAGCAGCAGGCCCGAGACGAGCTGGCTGGAGGCGGAGGCGTCGATGACCACCTCGCCGCCGGTGACCCGGCCGGCGCCGAAGACGGTCAGCGGAAGGCTGCCGGTGGCCGGGGTCTCGATGCGTACGCCGAGGGAGCGCAGCGCGCCGATCAGCGGGCCGAGCGGCCGGGTGCGGGCCTGCGGGTCGCCGTCGAAGGTGATCCGCCCCTCGGCCAGGCCGGCGACGGGCGGCACGAACCGCATGATGGTGCCGGCGAGCCCCACGTCGACGTGTGCCGGGCCGGCGAGCGGGTGGGGCCGGACGAGCCACCGGTCGTCGTCGGCGATCGACATGTGCGCGCCCAGCGCGCGCAGCGCGCCCGCCATCAGCTCGGTGTCCCGGGCGCGCAGCGGCCGGGCCAGCGTGGAGGGGCCACCGGCCAGCGCGCTGAGCACCAGCGCGCGGGCGGTCATCGACTTGGAGCCGGGCAGCCGCAGCGAGGCCACCACGGGATCGGACGCGGTCGGAGCGGTCCACGGCCGCAGCGGCCGGGTCGCGGTCAGGTTCCCCACGGTGACATTCTGCCGTATTCCCGGCGTGTTACGACCGGCCGCGTGGTCCGCTCCCGGCTGGCGGGACAGCCGGGTCCGGCCCGGGGCGCTAGCGTGTGCCCATGTGCGGTAGGTACGCCACGACCCGGAGCACGGGTGACCTGAGCGCGCTGTTCGAGTCGTACGACGAGACTGACGGCGGCGCCAGGTCGAGCCACAACGTGGCCCCGACCGACTCCGTGCCGCTGGTGCGGCTCACCGCCGAGGGGCACCGGGCGCTCTCCGCCGGCCGCTGGGGGCTGGTCCCGCCCTGGGCCTCCTCGCCCGCGGGCGCCGCCCGCATGATCAATGCGCGGGCCGAGACGGTGGCCACGAGCCGGGCGTACGCGCCCTCGTTCGCCCGCCGCCGCTGCCTGGTCCCCGCCGACGGCTGGTACGAGTGGGTCCGGCGGGCGGACGGCGGCCGCCAGGCGTACTACATGACCCCGGCCGACTCCTCGGTGCTGGCCCTGGCCGGCATCTGGTCGGTCTGGGAGGGCCCGTCCGGGCCGCTGCTGAGCTTCAGCGTGCTGACCGTGCCGGCGATCGGCGAACTGGCCGAGGTGCACGACCGGATGCCGCTGCTGCTGCCCCGCGAGCGCTGGTCCGCCTGGCTGGGCCCGGCCGACGACCGGGCCGCGCTGCTCGCCCCGCCCGCGCCGGACTGGCTGGCCGGGCTGGAGATCCGGCCGGTCGGGCCGGCGGTCGGCAACGTGCGCAACGACGGGCCGCAGCTGATTGCCCGCATTCCCGCGCCGGACCCGCCGGCCGAAAAAATGACGCTTTTCTGACAGTTGCTTGCGTGCATTGTCGCGCACTGATTTGTCGGCGTTTGCGACGGATCGTCGGCCACCTGTCCGGTCGGCTTTTAGGCGAGTTTCCGGGCGGGCCCTTGTCCCCGCGTCCCGAAGTGCGATACAACACAGCGCCGAAGTGGGTGTCGATTCGTACGGTGCGAACGACTCCCACCGGCATTTTTTCCGGTCCCACGGGGGAGGTGGGTGGATGACACGGGCGCGTATGCCCCGCCCGCACGAGGTGGCTGCCGCGCGACGGGATCCGCGACTGTTGCGGGCGCTGCGCGAACGGCGACAGGACGATGCATGGCGGACCAGGGGAACCTGCCAGAGCGTGGACCCGGAGACATTCTTTCCGGCGCCCAACGAACCGGCAGACGCGGCCGTCGCGCTCTGCCGCAGTTGCGACGTCCAGGGCTCCTGCCTGGCGTGGGCGCTGGAGGTCGGTGACTGCCACGGCGTGTGGGGCGGCACGACACCGCGCGAGCGCCGCGCGATGCTGGTCGCGTGGCGCGGCGAGGTCGATCCCGACCCGGACGCGGTCGACGAGGCCGGCCCGCCGGTGCGGGACCGGCTGCTCGCCCTGGTCCCGCTGAGCTGACCGGGCCGCCCTCCCGGGTCGACGGGCGGCTCTTGCAGCGTCCGCGCCGGCCCGGGAGCGCCGACCCGGGAGCGCCGGCCCGGGAGCGCCGGCCCGGGAGCGCCGGCCCGGGAGCGCCGACCCGGGAGCGCCGACCCGCAGAATGGGCCGGTGCGGCACGACGACGAGATCGAGACACCACGCGGGCCCGCCCGGGTCGACGTCAGCCTGCCCGTCGGCCCGGCGGCCGCCCTGCTCGTGCTCGGCCACGGCGCGGGCGGTGACGTCGACGCGCCGGATCTGCGCGCCCTGCGGGACGCGGCGGTCGCCGCCGGCGTGGCGGTGGCCCTGGTCACCCAGCCGTACCGGGTGGCCGGCAGGCGGGCGCCGGCCCCCGCGGGGCACCTCGACGAGGCGTGGGCGGCCGTACTGGCCGACCTGCGTCGCAGGTATCCCGGCGTGCCGGCGCTCGTGGTCGGCGGCCGGTCCAGCGGCGCCCGCGTCGCGTGCCGCACGGCGACCACGGTCGGCGCCGACGGCGTCGTGGCGCTGGCCTTCCCGCTGCACCCGCCCGGCCGGCCGGAACGCTCTCGGGCCGCGGAGCTGCCCACCGGGCTGCCGACGCTGGTGGTCAACGGCGACCGCGACCCGTTCGGCGTGCCCGACGCGGGTCCGCCGGTCCGGGTGGTGGTCCGCCCCGGTGAGCGGCACGACCTGCGCGCCGACCCGGCGGGCACGGCCGCCGTGGTGGTCGACTGGCTGCGCGAGCGGGGCTGGGCGTCGACGCCCTGAGCGGGCGGCCGTCGCCGACCGTGTCCGCGCGCGGCGCGCGTCGTTGACTCCGATGGTGCCGGGGGCCCGGTTCGGGTCTCGGCGCCGTCCCTCCCAGGCCCTTCCTGGTCCCAGCGCCGGTGCTCGCCGGGGCCGGGACCAGGAACGGGGGCCGGCGAGCCGGAATGCGGCGCCCCACACCCCGCGTTACCACCCTCGGACGAGACTTCTGCTTCGAGGGGGTGACCGGTGCCGACGGAGACCCGGAGCCGGGAACGGGACGAACAGCTCCAGGCGGGGCTGCTCAGGCAGTTGCTGGACGGGCCGGACTGGTCCGTGCCGGTGCCGCCGGCCCAGCCGCGGGAGGTGGTGAGTACCAGCACACCGGCCGGAAGTGGATCTGCGGACGTGAGCCGGCGCGTATCCTCGGCGGGAAGGCATCCGACCCGAGGGGATGTGCGGTTGACCACCGAGAAGACGGACGAGCGCAGGGCCCGCTTCGAGCGGGACGCGATGCCCTTCGTCGACCAGCTCTACGCCGCCGCGCTGCGCATGACGCGTAACCCGGCGGATGCCGAGGACCTGGTCCAGGAGACGTACCTGAAGGCGTACGCCGCCTTCCACCAGTTCGAGCAGGGCACCAACCTGAAGGCCTGGCTGTACCGGATCCTGACCAACACCTACATCAACTCCTACCGCAAGCGGCAGCGCCAGCCGGTGCAGGCGCCCACGGACGAGATCACCGACTGGCAGCTCGCCGAGGCCGAGTCGCACACCTCCAGCGGGCTGCGCTCGGCCGAGACGGAGGCGCTGGACCGCCTGCCCGACAGCGATGTCAAGGAGGCCCTCCAGCAGTTGCCGGAGGAGTTCCGCCTGGCCGTCTACCTCACCGACGTCGAGGGCTTCTCCTACAAGGAGGTGGCCGACATCATGGGCACGCCCATCGGCACCGTGATGTCCCGGCTGCACCGCGGCCGTCGTAATCTGCGCAAGCTGCTCGAGCGGTACGCCGCCGACCGGGGGTTCACCGCCGCGTCGTCCGGCAAGGGCTCGGCCGCGGCCGGTCGGGAGGTATGACGTGAGCTGTGGAGAGCCGCACGAGACGGACTGCCGCGAGGTCCTCGCGGAGGTCTACCTCTACCTCGACCTGGAGTGCGCCGAGGAGCGCCGCACGCTGATCCGGCGGCACCTCGACGAGTGCGGGCCCTGCCTGCGCGAGTACGGCCTGGAGCAGGAGGTGAAGGCGCTGGTCGCCCGCTGCTGCGGCAACGAGACCGCGCCGGAGCAGCTGCGCGAGCGGCTGCGGATCCGCCTGACCGAGCTGGTCGTCTTCGAGACGAGCGAGTCGCGCAAGCTGACCGACTGACGCGCGTCGCGCGACGAACCACACACGACGGTGGCCCGGGTCGACAGACCCGGGCCACCGTCACGTCCGGCCGGTCGGCCGGTACACCGGAACGGAGGGCGGACGCGCCCCGCCCCGATCAGGAGTTGGGGCGCTTGCCGTGGTTCGCGCTGCTCTTCTTGCGGGCCTTCTTCTTGCGGGCCTTCTTCGCCATGCTGACCTCCTCATGTGCTGGTCACGTCCGCCCGCGCGGGAGCGCGGCGGTGGTCGCGTACCGGCCTCCCGGGCGCCCGGGGTCCGACCCGCTGATGCTAATGCGTCGGGCGCGTACGTCCGCCCGGCGGGCCGGGGCCGGCGGGCCGGGGGCCGGCCGAGGCCGGCGGGGCGGCAGCGGCGCCGCGCCGCTCCGCGCCTCTCGGGTGTGGACGCATGATTGGATACGGATCGCAGACACCGGTGGAGAGGGAGGGCCGAGATGGCCGAGGAGATCCGCGCCGAGATGGTGGCGAACGTGTGGAAGGTCGTCGCGTCCGCCGGGGACACCGTGTCCGAGGGGGACACCCTGGTCATCCTGGAGTCGATGAAGATGGAGATCCCCGTCGTCGCCGAGTCCGACGGTGTCGTGCAGCAGCTGGCGGTCAACGAGGGCGACGTGGTGCAGGACGGCGACCTGATCGCGGTGATCGGTTGACCGGCCTGCGCGTCCGGCGGGCCACCGCGGCCGACTTCGCGGCGGTGGCCCGGCTGACCGTCGCCGCGTACGAGGCCGACGGGCAGCTCAAGGGTGAGAACGGCTACGGCACGGTGCTCGCCGACGTGGCCACCCGGGCGGAGAGCGGCGAGGTGCTGGTCGCCGTCGACGAGGCCACCGGCGAGGTGCTCGGCTCCGTCACGTTCGTGCTGCCCGGCACCCCGTACGCCGAGCTGTCCGGCCCGGGCGAGGCGGAGTTCCGGATGCTCGCGGTCGACCCGGCCGCGCAGGGCCGCGGCGCGGGAGTCGCGCTGGTCCGGGCCTGCCTGTCCCGCGCGGCCGAGCTGGGCTGCGCGGCCGTGGTGATCTGCGTGCGCAGCGGGTTCGCCGAGACCGCCCAGCGGCTCTACGAGCGGCTGGGCTTCGTCCGCACGCCCGAGCGGGACTGGTCGCCGCTGCCCGACGTGGAGCTGCTCGGCCTCCGCCGCGAGCTGACCGCCCCGCCGGCCTGACGGTCCGCCGGCCCCTGGCGGTCCGCCGGCCCCTGGCGGTCCGCCGGCCCCGCCGGCCGGGTTCGCCCGCCCCGCCGGCCGGGTTCGCCCGCCCCGCCGGCCGGGTTCGCCCGCCCCGCCGGGCGAGGCGGCGCTCAGCCGTCCTGGTCGGCGATCCGGGCCAGCAGCTCGTCGGCGATCTCCAACCCGAGGGCCTTCCGCTCCGCGTCGGTGATGTTCGGGGTACGCACCGCGAACCAGCTGCTGTGCACGGCGAACAGCGACAGCGCGGCGCGCAGCTGGGCGGCCGGGGAGTCGTCGCCCCGGGCCAGCGCGTCGGCCAGGCGCATCATCCGCTCGCGCATTTGCTTGCCGGCGGACAGGCTCTTCAGCACCGTCTGGTTCTGCTCGAAGAAGCGCATCACCGCGGCCTGCTCGCTGGTGAACATGGCCTCGGCGTACCGGGCGATCAGCTCCCGGCGGGTCGCCAACGTGGCCGGCTGCTCCTCGGCCCACGCGACGAGCGCGTCCATCCGGTGCAGCCGGTCCGCCACGAAGCTGTCGACGATCTCGTCCTTGCTCCGGAAGTGGTAGTAGAGCGCCGCCTTCGTCACGTTGAGCCGCTCCGCGATCTCACGCAACGAGGTCTTCTCGTACCCCTGCTCGGTGAAGAGCTCCAGGGCGACGGTCTTGATGCGCTCCCGCGTGCCTGTGCTCTCCCTCACCCGTGCACCATCCGAACTCGCTTGACGATTTCCTGCTCCTCAGCTTACCGTCCGGCTAGTAAGGTAACTAGCCGGACGGCAAGTAAGTCAGTTGCACCTCGGGGGGAGCCTACCGATGACTCAGGCAGACCGGGCACCGGAGCGGAGGCCGGACATCCGGGTCGTGCTCTTCGGCCTGATGATCGCGATGATGCTCGCGATGCTCGACAACATGATCGTGAGCACGGCGTTGCCGCGCATCGTCGGCGAGTTCGGCGGGGTGGACCACTTCACCTGGGTCGTCACCGCGTACGTGCTCGGCACCACCGTCTCCACCCCGATCTGGGGCAAGCTCGGCGACCTCTACGGCCGCAAGACCGTCTTCCTCACCTCGGTCGCGATCTTCCTGATCGGTTCCGCGCTGTGCGGCATGGCCGGCTCCGACGTGTTCGGCGGCACCGACCGCGGCATGATCGAGCTGATCGCGTTCCGGGCCGTGCAGGGCCTGGGGGCGGGCGGCCTGATGGTCGGCGTCATGGCCATCATCGGCGACCTCGTGCCGCCCCGGGAGCGGGGCCGGTACCAGGGCATGATGGCCGGCATCATGGCGGTCGCCATGGTGGCCGGCCCGCTGGTGGGCGGCTTCATCACCGACCACCTCTCCTGGCGCTGGGCGTTCTACGTCAACCTGCCGCTCGGCGGCGTCGCGCTGGTGCTGCTCGTCGCCACCCTGCACCTGCCGAAGTACCGCACCGAGCACCGGATCGACTGGCTGGGCGCCGCCCTGCTCTCGGTCGGCATCACCGCGATCGTGCTGATCACCACCTGGGGCGGCAACGAGTACGACTGGGTCTCCCCGCAGATCCTCGGCCTCGCCGCGCTGACCGTGGTCGCCCTGGTCGCGTTCGGCGTCGTCGAGCGGCGGGCGCCGGAGCCGATCCTGCCGCTGGGGCTCTTCGCCAACCGCAACTTCGCGCTGATCTCGACGATCAGTTTCCTGCTCGGCTTCGCGATGTTCGGCGCCATGAACTTCCTGCCGCTGTATCAGCAGACCGTGCAGGGCGCCTCGGCCACCAACAGCGGCCTGCTGCTGCTGCCGATGATGTTCGGGACGCTGGTGGTCTCGCTGGTGGCCGGCCGGGCCATCACCCGGACCGGGCGTTACCGGATCTTCCCGATCGTCGGCGGCGTGGGAATGACCGTCGGCATGGGGCTGCTGACGCTCCTCGACGTGCACACCGGCAAGGTGGAGCTGGCGCTCTACATGATCGTCCTCGGCGCCGGCATGGGCTTCCTCATGCAGACCACCATGCTGATCGCACAGAACAGCGTGGAGCAGAAGGACCTCGGCGCGGCCAGCGGCGCGGCCACCTTCTTCCGCTCCATCGGCGGCTCGTTCGGCATCTCGCTGTTCGGCGCGATCTTCGCCAACCGGCTCGCCGACTCGCCGGCCGGCGCCGCGTTCAGCGGTGGCGGCGGCGAGGGCGGCCGGATGGACCTGGAGAAGCTCAAGGAGCTGCCGGCGCAGGCGCGGGAGCTGGTGCTGGGCGGCCTCTCCGACGCCATTTCGAACGTCTTCTTCTGGGCGGTGCTGTTCACCGTGGTCGTGCCGGTGCTCGCCTGGTTCATCCAGGAGATCCCGCTGCGCACGGCCAACGAGCCCCCGCCGTCCGCCACCGGCGAGGAGCGCGCCGAGACGGCCCTGGGCAAGGCCCCGGCCGCCTGACACCTCCACAAGATCCGCGCAACTTCAGGGAAGTTGGTGCCTCTGCTCCGTCGGCGGCAACACTTTCAGTGAAGTTGCGCGGATCTTGCAGCGGGTGAGGGTCAGGGGCGGCGGGTGAGGCGGCGCCAGAAGGTCCAGAGGCGGCCCAGCCGGCCGGGGCGGCGTGGGCTTGGGGGCTGGCGGGCGATCAGCGCGCCGGCCCGCGCCGCCGTCGCCCGGTCCAGGCCCGGCGTGGCCAGGGCCAGGTACGCCAGCGAGACCCCGATGGGCACCGGCCGGTCCCGCGCCACCGCCGCCGCGTCGGCCAGCCGCTCGGCCACCACCCGCGCCACGTCCGGGCGTACCGAGGGGTCGATCCACGCGGCGGTGACCAGGGCGAACAGGGCCGCCTCGGTGATCCAGTCCTCGACCCCCCAGACCAGCTCCAGCAGCACACGGCGGCGGTCCGAGGTGGCCCACGGCTCGTCGGTGCGGTGGTGCAGCAGGCCCAGGCACGCCCACACCTGCACGCAGCGCACCCACAGCGACGGGTCCTGCCCGGCCAGCACCCGGCCGAGGGCGGTGGCCGGGGGCGGCGGCGGGTGCACGAGCAGCCCGAGCAGGTCGGCCAGGTCCAGGGTGGCCAGGCCGACCGCCGCGTCGTACGCCGCCGGGGGGTGCGACCACGCCGGCTGGGCGAGCTGCCGGACCCGGGCCGCCGCCTCGGCCGACGGCGCCGGCAACGTCGGGGCGACGGCCGTACCGTCGTAGCGCCACAGCGGCCGGTCGGTCGCCCGGCGGGGCTGGCGCGGGTCAGGGTCGGCCACCGCGACCACCTCGACCCGCAGCCCGGGCACGGCCGCCTCGACGGTACGCATCGCGCTCGGCGGCTCCAGCGTCTCCAGCCGTACGGCGGCGCCCGGGCCGTGGCGGTCGTCGGTGAGGGCCCGGCGCAGCGCCTCGACCATGGCACCGGCCGCCGGCGTGACCTGACCGAGCCAGGGCCGGCTGCGGCAGCACTCGGCGAGGTCGCCGTGCTCGTGGGAGTCGTCCGGGTGGTCGCGGATGAAGTCGGCCAGCGCCACCAGGTGGGCCACGTCGCCGTCGCGCTGGAAACGCAGCCGGTGCGCGGTGTGCACCGCGCAGTCGAAGGTCGGGTCCCGCGCCAGGGCCCGGTCGATCCACTCCAGCGCCTCGTCGAGCCGGCCGACGTCGCCGAGCGTGCCGGCGATGTCGGCGTACACGGCCAGGTCGTCCGGGTCGAGCGCGACGGCCCGGCGCAGCGCCGCCAGGGCCTCCCGGGTCCGGCCGGCGCTGCGGTAGGCGTACCCGAGCCACACCTCGCCGAGCTTCGAGGGCTGCGTCCGTACGCCCCGGCTGGCCCAGCGGATCGCCACGGTGACCTCGCCGAGGCGCCGGGCCAGCGCGGACGCCGCACCGAGCAGCAGGCCGTGCTCCGGGTGGACGGCGACCGCGTTGCGGGCCAGCGCGAGGTACGCCAGCAGGGGCGCCCGCTCCGCCCGCGGCACCGGGTCGGGCAGGACGCCGCAGACCTGCATGAGCACCCCGGCGGTGCGCTCCGGGTCGAGCCGTTCCGGCAGCTCGGGGGCCGTCACCCAGGGCACGCCGGCCCAGTCCGCCCGCCGGTCGTGGCCGGTGGCGGCGGCCAGCAGCTCCAGCCCCTCCGCCGGCCGGCCCGCCGCGGCGAGCAGGTGCGCGCGGGCCACCACGACGCCGACGAAGGCGCGGTGGTGCAGCGGGAACAGGCCGAGCCCGCCGTCGCCGGCGGCGGCGACCCGGGCGAGGGTCTCGTGCGCCTCGGGCAGGGTCGGCGCCTGGGCCAGCGCGCCGGCCACGTGCCCGGCGGCGTGCGGCAGGTCGCCCTCGTCGAGCGCAAGCCGGGCCAGGGCCAGCTCCTCCTCCGCCGACAGCGGGGAATCGTCCCTTCCCTCGGACACGTGTGCCTCTCGCTCGTCGCTGCGTCGCCCGGCCGGGCAAGCCTAGGTGATGTTGGGGCACCGTGGTGATCCCTGCGCGATGCTGTTCGTTACATTGCTTGCGGCCGGCGAAACGTGCAAGGCTGAGCATCAAACGCGCGGAAATCGCGCAGCAAAGGGTCGCGCGGGGATGCCGCGCAGGGAAGGGTCCGCGCGGGGGGAAACCGTGCGGGAAAGGGGTGTTCCGTGACGGGTGCAGGGGCCGGGATGGCCGCCGACATCGCCGAGCAGCCGGCCGGGTACGAGCGGCTGCTCTCCGCCGAGCACGCCGGGGCGATCGCCCGGGTCGCCGCGGCGGTCGCGGAGCGGCGCCCCCGGCACGTGGTCTTCACCGCGCGGGGCACCTCCGACCACGCCGCGCTCTACGGGGCGTACCTGACCGAGATCCGCCTCGGCCTGCCCGCCGGGCTCGCCTCGCCCAGCGCGGTCACCCTGTTCGGCGCCCGCCCCGACCTGTCCGACGCGCTGGTCGTCGGGGTCAGCCAGAGCGGCGGCTCGCCCGACCTGACCGAGGTGCTGCGCACCGCCCGCGCCTCCGGCGCGCTGACCCTCGCGGTCACCAACGCGCCCGGCTCGCCGCTGGCCGAGGCCGCCGAGCTGAGCGTCGACATCGCCGCCGGGCACGAGCGGGCGGTGGCGGCCACCAAGACGTACACGGCCGAGCTGCTGGCCCTGCTGATGCTGGTGGAGGGGATCCGGGCCGGCGACGGCGCGCTGCCGGCCGACGAGCGGGCGGCGTTGGCCGAGCTGCCCGAGCTGGCCGCCCGCACCCTGGCCGACGCCACCGCGACCCAGCTCGCGCCCCGGTACC
This sequence comes from Micromonospora sp. B11E3, assembly GCF_039871625.1. Taxonomy (NCBI): domain Bacteria; kingdom Bacillati; phylum Actinomycetota; class Actinomycetes; order Micromonosporales; family Micromonosporaceae; genus Micromonospora; species Micromonospora sp. B11E3. The sequence continues at coordinate 34,739 of NZ_JBDPMC010000024.1, forward strand.
GGTTCGCCGCGCAGCTCGTCACCACCGGCCGGGGGTACGCGTACCCGACGGCCCGGGAGGCGGCGCTGAAGCTGATGGAGACGTCGTACCTGCCGGCGCTCGCCTTCTCGGGCGCCGACCTGCTGCACGGCCCGCTCGCCATGACCGACCCGGACGTGCCCGTGCTGGCCGTGGTCGGCTCCGGCCCCGGCGGCCGGTCGATGGGGGAGGTGCTGCCCCGGCTGGGGGAGCGCCGCGCCGACGTGGTGGTGGTCGGCTCCGCCGACGTCGAGGGGGCGACCCGGATCGCCGTGCCCGACGTCGACGAGCGGTACGCCCCGCTGCTGGACATCCTGCCGTTGCAGCGGTTGGCCCTGGCGCTGGCGCTGGCCCGGGGCGAGGACCCGGACGCCCCGCGCGGGCTGAAGAAGGTCACCGCGACGATGTGACCGGCGGCGTGGCACGCTGGTCTGCGTGTCCACGCTGCGCGACCTCGCCGAGGAGCACACGCTGCTCCGCCCGGCCGACATCGACCACCTGCACCGGATCGCCGGGGACTGGCAGTTGCTGTCCGATCTGTCCTTCGCCGACCTGCTGCTCTGGGTGCCCGTGGACGCCGACGGCACGTTCCTCTGCGTGGCCCAGGTCCGCCCGACGACCGCCCCCACCGCGTACCTCGACGACCAGGTGGGGCGGATCGTCGGCGGGCCGGAGGTGGCCCACCTCGCGGTCGCGTACGGGCAGGGCCGGATCTGGCGGGAGGGCGACCCCGTCTGGTACGGCGACGTGCCGGCCCGGCACGAGGCGATCCCGGTCCGGCTGCGCACCGCCGACGGGGAGGCAGGCGAGGTGATCGCGGTGGTCGGCCGGGACACGAACCTGTCCACCGCCCGCACGCCCAGCCAGCTCGAGCTGAACTACCTGACCACCGCCGACGACCTGGCCCAGATGATCGCCGACGGGACGTTCCCGCCGCCCCGGCACCCGGGCGAGACCACGTCCGCGCCCCGGGTCGGCGACGGGCTGGTCCGGTTGGACGCCGACGGCAAGGTCACCTACGCCAGCCCGAACGCCCAGTCCGCGTACCGGCGGCTCGGCTACGCCTCGCACCTGGTGGGGGAGGATCTGGCCAAGCTGCACCGGCGGCTGGCCGGCGACCCGTTGGAGGGGACCGACGCGGCCAACGGCATCCTCGCCGCGCTGCGCGGCGAGGCGCCGCCCCGGCGCGAGATCGACGCCCGCGGTGCGACGATGCTCACCCGCGGGCTTCCGCTGATGCCCGCCGGGGTGCCGATCGGCGCGCTGGTCCTGGTCCGTGACGTCACCGAGGTACGCCGTCGCGACCGCGCCCTGATGACCAAGGACGCCACCATCCGGGAGATCCACCACCGGGTGAAGAACAACCTGCAGACCGTCGCCGCGCTGCTCCGCCTCCAGGCCCGCCGGGTAGCCATGCCCGAGGCCCGGGTGGCCCTGGAGGAGTCCGTCCGCCGGGTCGCGTCCATCGCCCTGGTGCACGAGACGCTCTCCATGTCCAGCGACGAGGCGGTCGAGTTCGACGGCATCGTCGACCGGGTGGCCAGCGCCGCCACCGAGGTGGCCGCGACCGAGCAGACCGTCCGGATGCACCGGCGGGGCAGCTTCGGGGTGCTGCCCGCCGAGATCGCCACCTCCCTGGTCATGGTGCTCAACGAGTTGCTGCTCAACGCCGTCGAGCACGGCTTCCCGCCGGCCGGCGAGGAGGGCGAGGGCCGCCCGACGGGCGCGGCGGAGCCCGAGGTCGTGGTCTCCGCGCACCGGTTCCGCAAGCAACTGCACGTCACGGTGGCCGACAACGGCCGGGGCCTGCCGGCCGAGTTCGACGCGGAACGCGGCGGCAACCTCGGCCTGCAGATCGTCCGGGCCCTGGTCACCGGGGAGCTGCGCGGCACGATCGAGCTGTGCAACGGGGCGGAGGGCGGCACGGAGGCCCTGCTGGTCGTCCCCCTGGCCCGCCCCTGACCCTTGGACAGGGCGGCGTGGCTCTGGCGCGAGCGTTGACGGACGAGCGACTCGACGCGCCGACGGAAACGTCGCCCGGCTGCCAACCTTGGCCGCGTCGTGGTGTCCGAGGAGCCCGGGCGGGGTCAGCGGGTCAGGAGGGCCACCGTCACGCCCGGGCGGGCCCAGACCCGCGCCACGGTGAAGGTGCCGCGCAGCGCCGCCCCCTTCGCCCCCGGCACCGCGTCCACGGGGGCCGCCGGGTGCCCCGCCACGACCAGCCAGATCCGGGGTACGCCGGCCAGGCACTCGGCCGGGCGCGCGCACTCGTCGGCCCAGTAGTCGCCGCGGGCGTCCGGTCCCCGTACGGCCAGCGCGTCCCGGGGCTGGCGGTCGCCCAGGTGGTAGCGGGTGCCGAGGTCGAGGAAGAGCCAGCCGTCCCGGGGCGAGAAGACGACCGCGTCCCCGGGGCGGCGCCCCTGGTCGACCACCCGGGCCGCGCCCCGGTAGTCGACCAGCGCGCCGGGCGGCCACTCGTGGCTGCGCCGCAGCGCGGCCTGGTCGGGCAGGCCGAGCAGGGCGGCGAGGAGCACGACGGCCGACGCCGCCGGCAGCGTCACCGTGGCCAGTGCCGCCCCGGCCAGCAGGCAGGCGAACGGCACCGTGAAGAACAGGTAGCGCGGCACCCACACCGGCGCCGCCAGCCCGGCCACGAAGAGCAGCAGCGTCGGCAGCGCCACCCCGGCGGCGGGCAGCAGGGCACGCCGGCCCGCGCGGACCGCACCGAGTACGGCGAGGCCGAGCAGCAACCCGCCCACCGCGCCGGCACGCGCCAGGGCGCCGGGCAGCGCGGCGAGGTCGGCCAGGCGGGCCGGGTCCACCCAGTCGAGCTGCCGGCCCCGCTGCCCGGCGGACAGCAGCGCCAGCGGGGCCAGCACGGCCGCCGCCGGGGCGAGCGCGGTCAGCCAGCCCCGCAGCGGCCGGCCCCGGCGCCCGGCAGGTTCGGCCCGGCTGTCCGCTGCCCTGGCCGGGTCGTCCGCTGGCCGGCTGTGCGCTGCCGGGCTGTCCGCTGCCCCGGCTCGGCGTGCCGCCCCTCGACCGCGCCGGGCGAGCACGGCGACCGCGTGCGCGGCGAGCAGGCCGAGCGCGACCAGGTGCGCCAGGCCGAGCGCCGTGACGGCGGCGGCGTAGGCGGCCCAGGCGCGCCACCCGGGGCGGTCGATCGCCCGGACCAGCAGCAGGGTCGCCAGCACCGCGAACAGGGCGACGAACGCGTACGGGCGGGCCTCCTGGGCGTACCGGGAGGCGCCGGGGACGGCCGCGAACAGCAGCCCGCCGGCCAGCCCGGTCCGCCGTCCGAGCAGCCGTTCGCCGAGTACGGCGGTCAGCCCGGCCGCCCCGGCCATGGCCAGCACGGACGGCAGCCGCAGCGCGGTCGCCGAGTCGCCGGTCAGCGCCAGCCAGCCGTGCATGAGCAGGTAGTACGGCACGGCGCCGGCGTCGATGGTGCCCGCCATCCGGGCCAGCCCGGCCGGCGACCGAGTCGCGGCGCTCCACGTCGCCAGTTCGTCCCGCCACGGCTGCGCCCCGTTGACCCCCGTCAGGGTGACGGCCAACGTGAGCAGGGCGGGAACCACCCAGACCGGGACCGGCCGCGGCGGGGCGGGTGCGGCCCGGCCCGCCGCCCGTCCGCCGTTCACGCCCGTCCGCCGTTCACGCCCGTCCGCCGTTCACGCCCGTCCGCCGTTCACGCCCGTCCCGGCCGGCTTCGCCGGGGCCGACAAACCGGTATGCGATGCAGCCTTCCAGGCATTTCGGCCACGTCCAGAGCCTCGCACACCCGCGTGTGGTGGGAGGCCGAACCGCCGCCAGGCGAGTGCCGGGGTACCTGACCTGGCCGCCTGCACGGGGTGCCCGGGCGAGGAGGTGTCCACGTCATCGACGGTCCGTGATGTGGGATCGCACACTGGGCCATTGGAAGGGTCCCGGAGATGTGGGAGCATGGCCGCATGCTCGCCGCCATCGTCCGTCGCTTCGTGGCCCGTCGCCACGTCGACTACGGCCGCGTGCGCAGCGCCATCTGTCCGGCCCACTGACGACGCCCGACCCACCTGTCTCGGGTGCGCTCCGCGCCGGCCGATCCGACATCGCCGTCCCACGGCCCGTCCCACGGGCCGGCCGTCGCGCCCGCGCCGCCGAGGCACAGCAGACAACGGAGGACGCCGCGATGGCGCTCAGCAGCACCCCCGCCCGGTCCGACGCTCCCGCGGCACGGGCACCCCGCCGCCCCCGCGGCGAGGGACAGTGGGCGGTCGGCCACCGCGAGCCGCTCAACCCCAACGAGCGGATGAAGAAGGACGACAACCCGCTGAACGTCCGGGCGCGGATCGAGACCATCTACGCCCACCGGGGTTTCGCCTCGATCGACCCGCAGGACCTGCGCGGTCGGTTCCGCTGGTGGGGGCTCTACACCCAGCGTCGCGAGGGCATCGACGGCGGGCGTACCGCCGTGCTGGAGCCGCACGAGCTGGAGGACGAGTTCTTCATGCTCCGGGTCCGGGTGGACGGCGGCGAGCTCACCCTGGCCCAGCTCCGGGTCGTGGCCGACATCTCCCGGGAGTTCGCCCGGGACACCGCCGACATCACCGACCGGCAGAACATCCAGTACCACTGGATCCGGATCGAGGACATGCCGGAGATCTGGCGCCGGCTGGAGGCGGTCGGCCTGCAGACCACCGAGGCGTGCGGCGACTGCCCGCGGGTCGTGCTGGGCAGCCCGGTCGCCGGGGTGGCCCGGGACGAGGTGCTCGACCCGACCCCGGCGATCAACGAGATCGTCGAGCGGTACGTCGGCGACAAGCAGTACTCCAACCTTCCGCGCAAGTTCAAGACCTCGATCTCGTGGCTGGTCGACACCCCGTACGAGGCGAACGACATCGCGTTCCTCGGCGTCGACCACCCCGACCACGGCCCCGGCTTCGACCTCTGGGTCGGTGGCGGCCTGTCCACCAACCCCATGCTGGCCAAGCGGCTCGGCGTGTGGGTCCCGCTGGCCGAGGTGCCGGACGTCTGGGCGGGCGTGGTGGGGATCTTCCGCGACTACGGCTACCGCCGGCTGCGCAGCCGGGCCCGGCTGAAGTTCCTGGTCGCGGACTGGGGTGTGGAGCGCTTCCGCGAGGTGCTGGAGAAGGAGTACCTGGGGCGGGCCCTGCTCGACGGCCCCGCCCCGGAGCTGCCCGACAGGCCGATCGACCACATCGGCGTGCACCAGCAGCGCGACGGGCGCAACTTCGTCGGCGCGGCCCCGGTGGTCGGCCGCGTCTCCGGTGCCCAGCTCGCCCAGCTCGCCGACGTCGTCGAGGCGCACGGCAGCGGCCGGGTGCGGCTCACGCCGTACCAGAAGCTGCTGGTGCTCGACGTGGCGCCGGAGCGGACCGACTCGCTGGTGACGGCGCTGCGGGGGATCGGCCTGGAGGCCCGGCCGTCGGCCTGGCGGCGCGGCACGATGGCCTGCACCGGGATCGAGTACTGCAAGCTGGCCATCGTCGAGACGAAGGCGCGCGGCGAGGAGCTGGTGGCCCGCCTGGAGGAGCGGCTGCGCGACTTCGACGCCGACATCTCGATCCACCTCAACGGCTGCCCCAACGCCTGCGCCCGCACCCAGGTCGCCGACATCGGCCTCAAGGGCCAGCTCGTGGTCGGCCCGGACGGCCGGCAGGTCGAGGGATTCCAGGTGCACCTGGGCGGCGGCCTGGGCATGGCGCAGGGGCAGACGGCCGGCTTCGGCCGCAAGCTGCGCGGTCTGAAGACCACCGCGGACGAGCTTCCCGAGTACGTGGAGCGGCTGGCCCGGCGCTACCTGGCCGGCCGGACCACCGGGGAGACGTTCGCCAACTGGGTGATCAGGGTCGACGAGGAGGAACTCCGATGAGCGAGCGTAGCGAGCGAACCGGCAGGCCCAGCGTGGTGGAGCCTCGTCGCGACGCCGAGCGAAGCGAGGTGTCGCGATGAGCGAAACCCGTTCGGTGCCGCTGTACTGCCCGTACTGCGGGGAGGAGGACCTGCGTCCGAGCGAGGCCGGGCACGGCGCGTGGGAGTGCCACGCCTGCGCCCGGGTCTTCACCGTGCGGTTCACGGGTCTGCTCAGCCGGGCGGTGGCCCGGTGAGCGCGAGGAGCGGCGGGCTCGTCTCCGCCGTCGACCTCGGGCTGGTCGGGCCCGGCGAGCCGAGCCCGGCCGAGTCGGGCCGCCGCGGCCCGGAGGAGCTGCGTGCCCTGGCCGAGGAGGCGGGCCGCGAGCTGGAGGGGGCGCCGGCGCTGGAGATCGCCCGTTGGGCGGCGGAGACCTTCGGCGACCGGTTCTGCGTGACCAGTTCGATGGCGGACGCCGTCGTGGCCCACCTGGTCTCCCGCGTCGCGCCCGGCGTGGACGTGGTCTTCCTCGACACCGGGCTGCACTTCCCGGAGACGCTGAGGGTGCGCGACGAGGTGGCCCGCCGGCTGCCGGTGAACGTCCGCTCGATCCGCCCCCGGCTCACCGTGGGCCAGCAGGACGGCGAGTACGGGCCCCGGCTGTTCAACCGGTCGCCGGACGACTGCTGCCAGCTGCGCAAGGTGGAGCCGCTGGAGCGGGCCCTGACCGGGTACGACGCCTGGGCCACCGGGCTGCGCCGGGACGAGTCGCCGACCCGCGCCAACACGCCGGTGGTGACGTACGACGCCCGCCGGGGCAAGGTGAAGGTGAATCCGATCGCCGCCTGGAAGCAGGCCGACGTGGACGCCTACATCGCGCGCCACGACATCCCGGTCAACGAGCTGTTCCGCCGGGGCTACGGCTCGATCGGCTGCTGGCCCTGCACCCGGCGCACCAGGGCGGGGGAGGACCCGCGGGCCGGCCGGTGGGCGATGTTCGAGAAGACCGAGTGCGGGCTGCACCTCTGACCGCGGCGCCGCCGTCGGCCCCGGATGCGGCAGAGCCGGCTGTCCGGGCCCCGGCGGTCCCGGTCGGCGCGGCACCGTTCGCCGTGGCCCCGTCCGTCCCCGCGGCGACCGCCCCGGGCCCGCTCGGTCCGGGGCCGGTCGGCGCGGCCGTGCCGGAGCCGGTCGTGCTGGTCGCGCACGGCAGCCGGGATCCCCGGGCGGCCGCGGCGACCAGGGCGCTCGCCCGCGCGGTCGCCGCCGCCCGACCGGGCATTCCGGTCCGGGCGAGCTGGCTGGACCACACCGACCCCGGGCCGACGGCCGTGCTGCGGTCGCTGGCGGAGGCCGGTCACCCCCGGGCCGTGGTGGTGCCGTTGCTGTTCACCGCCGCGTACCACCGGCGGGTCGACGTGCCGGCGGCCGTCGCGGCGGCGCGTGAGTCGGGGCCGCCGCTGGCCGTACGCGTCTGCGACGTGCTCGGCCCCGCCGACGGGGTGGTCGATCCGGGGCTGCTGGCCGGGCTGCGGCGGCGGCTGACCGAGGCGGGACCGGACCCCTTCGACGCTCTCGTGCTGGCCGCCGCGGGCACCCGGGACGCCCGGGCGCGCGCGTCCGTGGGGCGGGTGGCGGCGGCCCTCGGCGCCGCGTACGGCGTGCCCTGCCGGGTGTCGTACGCCTCGGCCGCCCCGCCTGCGGTGGGGACCGCGGTGGCCCGGCTGCGCGCGGCGGGGGCCCGCCGGGTCGCCGTGTCGGCGTACTTCCTGGCCCCCGGCCTCTTCCACGACGCGGTGGTGGCGGACGCCCGGGCGGCCGGCGCGGCGACGGTGGCCGGGCCGCTCACCGACGCCCCGGAGCTGGTCGATCTGGTGCTGCGCCGGGTGGCCGCCGAGTCTGCGGCGTGAGTGCGCGGCGCGATCTGGCTGCGCCTGTGCGGTGAGCGCGCGGCGCGACCCGGCTGCACCCGACGCGCCTGTGGGGGGAGTGCGCGCCGCGCCGACGGGGGTGACCACCGCCGGGGCTGTCCCACGGGTGAGCCACGCTCCCCGCGGCCGTGGGCCTGCTGGCCCTGCTACCGACCACGTTGCCGTCGCCCGATCGTCGTACGGCGCCCGGACAGCGCGACGCCCCGGCGGGGTCTAGCCCTGCCGGGGCGTGGAGCAGCGTGGTGCGGTGGTCAGGCGGAGTGAGCGCGAAGCACCCGGAGGCCGCCGCGGCGCTTGACGGCGCGCCGCTCCTCCTCGCTCATCCCGCCCCAGACGCCGGCGTCCTGACCGGACTCCAGTGCCCACTGCAGGCACTGGTCGGTCACCGGGCAGCGCCGGCAGACGGCCTTCGCCTGCTCCACCTGCAGCAGGGCCGGCCCGGACGTCCCGATCGGGAAGAACAGCTCCGGGTCCTCGTCGCGGCAGACGGCATCGTGGCGCCAGTCCATGGCGGCAACACTCCTCATTCTGGATGGGTGGCAGATATTGCTTTGGTGCTTTTCCATATGCGTCCGCACGCCGGATGGTGACGGTTCGCGTCCATCAATTCGGCGCTGCGTGAGCAGGCTCTTGTGGCCCCTGGGACCTGCTGGAACGGCTCAACATGCTGAGCATATCCAGGCAATGTCCCGGTAACTCAAGTTCGCTTGTGAATACTTTCACGAACCCACGCAATGTCAAGGGTGACGCTCGGAAAAACTCCGCGCGGTGAGCAAGCTCACGACCCTTTTGTCCGGGTTCCCGGAAGGTCCGGTCGCCCGCCTTGGCACAGTCGCGGATCAATATAGTACAGTCTCGGTGACATTGCTGACATTTCCGGCGCCTCGCCTCGGTGTCGCGGCCACCGCGTCGGCCGCGGTGTGGGGGACCGCTCCGATCGATGGCTGTACCCGAGACCTAGCAGATTACTCTCAGTGCGGCGGGAATGGATGTGAATCTGACTTTCTCCCGCTCACCGAGATAGTCCCCGTCCAGCTGGAAGGCCTGCGGACGGCTCGCGAGCAGGGTGAACTCGGCCACGTCGTGCAGTCGCAGCACCTGACGACCCCGCGGATCAGGGTTCCGGGAAAAGAACTGGGTGACTGTCCGTGTCGTACTCACCACCCGTAGCTGCCGCATTGCCAGCACGTCCAATCCGAGATCGAACGACGCCTGCGGGTTCGGGTTGATCTCCCGCTCGCCCACGTACGTCCAGGGCGCGGTGTTCTGCACGATGACGGTGCCCAGCCCGGCCTCGGCCGACTCGCCCGGCCGCTCCAGCGTGATGGTCGGGTGCCGGCGTTCCGAACCCAGGAGGTACTGGCTCGCCGTCGAGCGGAGGTAGAGCGCCGGGGTGGAGACCCGCCCCCGGCGGCGGGCCTGCTCGACCCGGCGGATCACGGCGGCGTCGATGCCGAAGCCTGCGCAGAACGTGAAGTAGCGGCCGTCGGCCCGGCCCAGGCCGATCGTCCGGGACCGGCCCAGCCGCAGTCCCTCCAGGATCATGCTGGTGCCCTCGGGCCACTCCCGGGGCAGCCCGAGCGCCCGGGCGAACACGTTCGTCGACCCGCCGGGGACGGTGGCCAACGCCGGCAGCCGCTCGGCCGGAGTCGTCCCGGTGCGGATGGTCGGCGGCTCGGCCGTCATGAGGCCGTTTACCACCTCGTTCACCGTGCCGTCGCCACCGAGCGTGACCACCAGGTCGACGCCCTCCTCGGCCGCCTCCCGGGCGAGATCAGTGGCGTGGCCCCGCCGTCGGGTGTACCGCACGGCGAGGTCGACCTCGCTGCGCAGCGCCCGGACCAGGACGTCCCGGCTGCGCTCGCTCGTGGTGGTGGCCTTCGGATTGACGACCAGGACGGCCCGCATGGGCGGCACTGTACCGCGAGCCGCCACCGGTATCGTGTCGCCCGTGACCATCGACCCTGACCCGAATCCGACCACGCTCGCCTGGGCGGTCCGGTTGCTCCGGGCGGAGGCGGTCGCCCTCGGCCTGGTCGCCGTCTGGCTGGTCTGGGCCGACCTCACCGCCGACACCACCGACCTGCCGTCGGCACTGCTGGTGACCGCGTTCGCCGGCGGCGGCGCCGCCGCGCTCTGGGCGCTCGGCGGCGCGCTGGGCCGGCGCCGGGCCGGGGCCCGCGCCCCGGCGATCGTCCTCCAGCTCATGCTGCTGCCGGTGGGCTGGTACATGATCCAGGGCGGGCTGGGCTGGCTGGGCGTGCCGCTGATGGCGCTCGGCGTCGGTGTCAGCGCGCTGCTGGTGAGCCCGCAGACCACCCGCGCCCTCGGCTTCTGACCCCGCGGCCCCGCTGCCTCCGACCCTCCCGCCGCGATCTTGCACTTGTGGCCCTCGTTACGCGGCGTCTGCCCGGTTTGTCGGGGCAGAAACTGCAAGATCGCGTGGGTGGGGGAGCGGGGGCGGGTGGGGCGTCAGTAGCCGGAGGCGCGGCGGGTCAGCAGGGAGATGGTGGCCCGGCCGTTCGCGGCGCCCGCCGCGGCGGCCGTGGTGAGCGCGGTCAGCACCTTCCAGGCGAAGGACGACTCCGAGGGCAGCGTCGCGCCCCGCACGGTCGGGACGGTCACCTCGACGGTGAGCGCGTCGTCCGTCACCGTGAACCGGCACTCCAGTTCGGCGTCCCGCGTGGCGACCGCGAGCAGCATCGCGCACGCCTCGTCCACGGCGATCCGCAGGTCCTCGATCTCGTCGAGGGCGAACTGGAGACGGGCGGCGAGACCAGCCGTGGCGGTGCGGAGCACGCCGAGATAGCCGCCGTCGGCGGGCACCGTGAGGTGCACAACGTCGTCGTCGGTCGCTGGCTGGCCGGTCAGTTGAGTCACGCCTCATCCCCCCGGTGCGGGACTCTACCCGCTCAGGCGGTCGGGTGGGCGGGCGCGGCACCGGCCGGGGACGACGAACCGGCCGTCGGGCGCCCCAGCTGGGCCGCGAGCTCGGTCAACGCCGGCCCGGCCAGCCGGTACGGCACCCACTCGTCCATCACGGTGGCGCCGATCGAGGCGTAGAAGCGGGCCGCCGGGTTCCAGCGGATCATCCACCACTCGAGCCGCTGGTAGCCCCGCTCCACGCAGATGGCGGCCAGGGTGGCCAGCAGTTGCCGGCCCGCGCCGGTGCCCCGCGCCTCCGGGCGGACGTACAGGTCCTCCAGGTACACGCCGTGCACCCCGGCCCAGGTGGAGAAGTTGAGGAACCACAGGGCGAAACCGAGCGGCCGGTCGGCGTCGTCCACCGCCACGTGGCCGTAGAGGGCCGGGGCCGGGCCGAAGAGGGCGGCGGAGAGCTGCTCGGCGGTGAGGTGGCACTGGTCGGGTGCGCGCTCGTACTCGGCCAGCTCGTGCACCATGGCGACGACGGCCGGCACGTCGTCGGGACGTGCCGGCCGTACGGTCGGAGCCTGGACGGGCAGGGTCACGCCTGCTTGGTCTCCCAGAAGATCTTCGAGATCTCCTCGATCTTCTGCAGCAGCTGGTCGGCCTTCGCCGGGTCGGTGGCGCCCTTGGCGCCGGCCGCGCCGGCCAGCTTGGTGGCCTCGTTGAACAGCGTGTGCAGGTGCGGGTACTTCTCGAAGTGCTGCGGCTTGAAGTAGTCGGTCCAGAGCACCCACAGGTGGTGCTTGACCAGCTCGGCCCGCTGCTCCTTGATGATGATCGCCCGGGTGCGGAACTCGGGGTCGGTGTTCGCCTGGTACTTCTCGCAGATCATTTTGACCGACTCGGCCTCGATCCGGGCCTGCGCCGGGTCGTACACGCCGCACGGAAGGTCGCAGTGGGCGCTGACGGTCACACGCGGCGTGAGGATGCGGGGAAGGCGCATCAGGGTCCTCCATGGGATGTTTGCGATGATCCAAGATGACATTACTCCTGGAGATGCTCCCCGGAGGCGTGGAGGTGAAACCCGGTGCGCGCCGACGAATCCCGCGCCGTCGACCGGCTGCGAGGGCCGCTCGCGGCGGTGCTGGTGACCGGCCCGTCCATGGCCCCCACGCTGCGGCACGGCGACGCGCTGCTGGTGCGGCGCGGCGGGCGCCCCGTCCGCCCGGGTGACCTGGTGGTCGCGGTCTTCCGCGCCCGCCCGGACCTGCTCGTCGTCAAGCGCGCGGTCCGCCCCGAGGCCGGCGGCTGGTGGGTACGCGGCGACAACACCCTGGCCACCGACGACTCCCGGACGTACGGCGTGGCCGACGTGCAGGGCCGGGTCGTGGCCCGCTACTGGCCTCGACCGCGTCTCTTTCCACACCCGTAAGTTATGACCCTACTCACACTTCGGAGGCACCGCCGACACTACACTCGGCAGGTGCCCGGGTGACCCCCCGCACCGCGTCACCGCCGCTCCTCGCCCCACCTCGCGTCCGCGGCGGCCGCCACGTCTGCTCGACAGATTCTGGAGTCACCATGTCTTCGTCCACCGTGGATCCCGCCGATCCCGTCTTCCGGTTGCACGCCGGCGGCAAGATGGCCGTCACGTCGACCGTGCCGCTGACCAGCCGCGACGACCTCTCCCTCGCGTACACCCCGGGGGTGGCCCGGGTGTGCGAGGCGATCGCCGCCGATCCCGCCCTCGCCGACGACTACACCTGGGTGGCGCACACCGTCGCCGTGGTGACCGACGGGTCGGCCGTGCTCGGCCTGGGCAACATCGGCCCGCGCGCGGCGCTGCCCGTGATGGAGGGCAAGGCGGTGCTGTTCAAGCAGTTCGGCGGTGTGGACGCGGTGCCGGTCTGCCTGGACACCCAGGACGTGGACGAGATCGTCGCGGTGGTGACGGCCCTCGCGCCCTCGTTCGGCGGCATCAACCTGGAGGACATCAGCGCGCCGCGCTGCTTCGAGGTGGAGCGCCGGCTCGACGAGGCGCTGCCCATCCCCGTCTTCCACGACGACCAGCACGGCACCGCGATCGTCGTGCTCGCCGCCCTGCGCAACGCGGCCACCCTGCTCAACCGCAAGCTCGGCGACCTGCGGGTCGCGGTCAGCGGGGCGGGGGCCGCCGGGGTGGCGGTGACCCGGATGCTGATCGCCGGCGGGGTGGACCCCGACCGGGTGGTGGTCTGCGACTCCAAGGGGATCATCGGGCGGCACCGCACCGACCTCACGGGCGGCAAGGCGGGGCTCGCGGCGGACACCAACGCCGAGGGCCGACAGGGCGACATCGGCGAGGCGCTGCGCGGCGCGGACGTGCTGATCGGTGTCTCCGGCGGGCAGATCCCGGAGGCGGCGGTGGCCGGGATGGCCCCGGGCGGCATCGTCTTCGCGCTGGCCAACCCGACCCCCGAGGTGCACCCCGAGGTGGCCGCCCGGCACGTCGCGGTGGTGGCCACCGGCCGCAGCGACTACCCGAACCAGATCAACAACGTGCTGGCGTTCCCCGGCGTGTTCCGGGGGGCCCTCGATGCCCGGGCCACCCGGATCACCGACGGGATGAAGGTGGCCGCCGCCGACGCGATCGCCAACGTGGTCGCCGAGACGCTCACCGCCGACGCGATCGTGCCGTCCCCGCTGGACCCCCGGGTCGCCCCGGCGGTCGCCGAGGCCGTCGCCGAGGCCGCCCGCCGCGACGGCGTCGCCCGCGCCTGACCCGGAAGAAGGGGCCCGCCGTGTGGGCCGGGCCCCTTCTTGTCGCCCACTTCCCTTGTTACGGTGCCGATCATGCGTGCTGCCTTCGCCTCGAGCCTCGACGCCGACAACCCGCTCGCCGCGCTGACCGTCGGCGAGCGCCCCGAGCCGACCCACCCCGAGGACGACTGGGTGACCGTGCGGGTGCTGGCCAGCTCGCTCAACCACCACGACCTCTGGTCCCTGCGCGGAGTCGGGCTCGGCGCCGACCGGCTGCCGATGATCCTCGGCTGCGACGCCGTCGGGGTGGACCCGGACGGCACCGAGGTCGTGGTCTACCCGCTGGTCGCCGACCCGGGCGACCCGCGCGGAATGTCCATCCTCTCCGAGCACTTCCCCGGCACCTTCGCCGAGCGGGTCGCCGTACCCCGGATGAACCTGCTGCCCCTGCCGGCCGGCGTGTCCGCGACGGACGCCGCGTGCCTGCCCACCGCGTGGCTCACCGCCTGGCGGATGCTCACCACCAAGGGGCGGGTCGACGACGCCGAGGCGGTGCTGGTCCAGGGCGCCGGGGGTGGCGTGGCCACCGCGGCCGTCGCGCTCGCCGTCGCGCTCGGCAAGCGGGTGTACGCGACCAGCCGCGACGCCGCCAAGCGCGAGCGGATCACGGAGCTGGGGGCGACGGCCCTGGAGCCCGGCGCCCGGCTGCCCGAGCGGGTCGACGTCGTGATCGAGACGGTCGGGGCGGCCACCTTCGACCACTCCCTCAAGTCGGCCGCGCCGCATGCGCGCATCGTGGTCTCCGGGGCGACCGCCGGGTACGAGCCGAAGGTCAACCTGCGGCGGGTCTTCGCCATGCAGCTGGAGATCCTCGGCACGTCGATGGGCACCCCCGGCGAGCTGACCGAGCTGCTGGCGTTCTGCGCCGAGCACGACGTGCGCCCGGTGGTGGACAGCGTGGTGCCGTTCAGCCGGATCGAGGAGGGATTCGCCCGACTGGCCTCCGGCGAGGTCTTCGGCAAGATCGTCAACGACCACACGGCGTGACCGGCCGGCGCGGTACGCCGCGCTTGGCCGCGGGCGGCGGGAGGGCGGCCCTTCTCCACGGGAGGTGCGGGAGAGCCCTCCTTACAGGTGATCGTCGAGGGTGGCGAGCCCGCCCCGGGCCGCGTCGGTCGGAAGCCGGCGTCTGGCCGCCGCGTCCCCGCACAGCGTCCAGCGGAGGAACTCGACGGTGGTGTCCGAGACCACCCGCAGGGCGGCGCCGTCGGTGAGCAGCGCCCGCCCGTGGTCGCCCTTCGGCAGGCTCAGCATCGCCTTGGGCCAGGGCACCTTGTCGTACGCCGCCCGGCCGGCCGCGTAGGCGACCACCTCGTCGGCCTCCCCGTGCACGAACAGTTGCGGCGCGGCGGCCCCGGCGAAGGCGGTGCCCACCCCCAGCGCCGTGCCGGCGAAGACCACCCCGGCGTCCAGCCGGTCGTCCCGCCCGGCCGTGAACAGCCCGATCGTGGTCACCCCGCCGGCCGAGTGCCCCGCCGCGGCCACCCGGTCGGTGGCCAGCCGGCCGCGCAGCGGGTCGCCGGCCGTCGCGTCGAGGGCGAGCACCTTCGTCAGCGCGTACGACACGTCGGCGGGCTGGTTGAGCACGTCCAGCACGTTGCCGTCGGTGCCCCGGGCGGTGTGCGGGAAGGCCGGCGCGGCCACCACGAAGCCCGCCGCCGCCCAGCGGGTGAGCAGGGTGGCGTAGTCGTCCGGCCGCCCGCCCAGCCCGTGGCTGAACATGACGACGGGGAACCGCCCCGCGGCCGGGGCCGCCGACCGTTCCGCCGCTCCGCCCGCCGCGCCCCGGGCCGGGTACCAGACGGTCACCGGTAGCGGCCGGTCGCCGTCGCGGTTCAGCTTCAGCTGGCGTACCCCGACGGCGAAGGGCTCGCCCGGGGCGCTGCCGGCGGGCGCCCGGGGCGCCGGGGCGGTGACCTTCGGCGACTCCACGGGCGGCGCGGCGCGCCTGGCCGGCCCGGCGTCGCCCGAGCAGCCGGCCAGGCCGGCGGCGAACAGCAGGGTGGCGGGCAGCAGGGCGGCGGAACGGCGGCGGCGCATGAACCCGATTGTGCCTCGCCTCGGGCGGGTGCCGGCCGGCGTCGCCGCCCGCCGCGGCCCGGCCGCCCGGGAGAGCGGACCCTCCTATACCGGAGGCGTCGAGAAGGCGCCCTTCCGCTCCGCCGGAAGGCTGCGGAGGGCGGCCCGGTCGGCGTACAGGGCCCAGCGGAGGAAGTCCGTGGTGGCGGCGAGGAGCCGGGGGAAGTCCCGGTCGTCGGGGGCCAGGTACTCGCCGTGACCCCGGCCGGGCAGGGCGAGGAACGCGGCCGGGCCGGGCGTCCGGTCGTACGCGGCGCGGCCGACGGCCGCCGGGACGATCGGGTCCGCGTCCCCGTGCACGAACAGCAGCGGCGCGGCGGCCCCGGCGAAGGCACCGGGCAGCCCGCCCCCGGCGATCACGATGCCCGCCCGGAGCCGGGGCGAGTGCCCGGAGGCGAACATCCCGGCGGTGGTGAAGCCGCCCGCCGAGTGCCCGGCCGCCGCGAACCGGGCGACGTCCAGGTGGCCGGCCAGCGGGTCGCCCCGGCGGGCGTCGAGCCGGACCAGGTGCCGGATCAGCCGCCAGGCGTCGGCGGGCTGGTTGCGCACGTCCGCCCGGGTGAACCGGGCCGCCCCGCGCCGGGTGTGCGGGTACGCCGGCGCGGCGACCACGAACCCGGCGGCGGCCCACCGGGTGGTCAGCGGGGCGTGCAGCTCGGGCAGGCTGTGCAGCCCGTGGCTGAACACGACGACGGGAAAGCGGCCCGGCGCGACCCCGCCCCGGCCGGCCGGGTACCAGACGGTCACCGGCAGCGGGCGCGGCCCGGCCGGGTCGAGGGTGAAGGTTCGCGTCCCGACCGGGTACGCCACGGTGGGCGCGGGCCGGGCCGGCGGCACGGTGGAGGTGGCGGCGGTGGCCGCACCGCAGCCGGTCAGCAGCAGCGCCGTCGTAGCCACGGCGACCAGCCGTCGTACCCCCACGGATGCCACGGTAGGTGGCCGAGGACCCGGTGCGGCCCCGCCGTCCGGACCGGTCCGGAACGCCACCCGGTCGGGGCCGCTCGGCCGATCCGGCGGTTCCGCGCCGCGCCGCGCGCAGGGGTCGGCCCAGGTGGCGGCCGTTCACTAGGGTCGGCGCCATGCCTGAGTACGTGGACCCGAGCGGCGACACCGAGCAGTTCCGCGCCTTCGCCCATGCCCCGGAGGCCGATGCGCCGGCCGCCGCGTCCCGCGCGCCGCTGGTCGCCGGCGTCGTGGTGGTCGTGGTGCTGCTGGTGGCCGTGGCCGCCTGGCTGGCCCTGAGTTGAGCGGGCCCGCCGGCCCGCAGCCGCGCCCGGCCGCCGGGGTCAGCGGCCCGACACCACCGCGCGGGTCTCCCGGGCGATCTCCAGTTCCTCGTCGGTGGTGATCACGCACACGGCGACCTCGGCGCCGTCGGGGGAGACGACGCGGTCGCCCGTGCCCTCGTTGCGCCCCGGGTCGATCCTGATGCCGAGCCGGTCCAGGCCGGCCAGCGCGGCGGCCCGCACCGGGGCGGCCCTCTCGCCCACCCCGGCCGTGAAGGTGACCGCGTCGACCCGCCCGAGCAGGGCGTAGTACGCCCCCACGTACCCGGTGATCCGCCGGCAGTAGACGTCGAAGGCGAGAGTCGCCGCCGGGTCCCCGGCGGCGCGGCGGGCCAGCACCTCGCGCATGTCGTTGACGCCGGTGAGGCCCAGCAGGCCGCTGCGGTGGTTGAGCAGGTCGTCGATCTGGTCGACGGTGAGCCCGCCCTCGCGGCGCAGGTGGAACACGACGGCCGGGTCGAGGTCGCCGCTGCGGGTGCCCATCACCAGGCCCTCCAACGGGGACATCCCCATCGAGGTGGCCACGCTGCGCCCGCCGGCGACCGCGCAGGCGCTGGCCCCGTTGCCCAGGTGCAAGGTGATGGCGTTCAGTTCGGCGTACGGGCGGCCGAGCAGTTCGGCGGTGCGCCGGGAGACGTACCCGTGGGAGGTGCCGTGGAAGCCGTACCGGCGGATGCCGTACCGCCGCGCGGTGGCCAGGTCTATCGCGTACGTCGCGGCGGCCTCGGGCAGCGTGTGGTGGAACGCGGTGTCGAAGACGGCGACCTGCGGCACGTCCGGCAGCGCCGCCCGCGCGACCCGGATGCCGGCCAGGTTCGCCGGGTTGTGCAACGGGGCGAGCGGGACCAGGTCCTCGATCGCGGCGAGCACGGCGTCGTCGACCAGTGCCGGCGCCGAGAAGCGTCGCCCGCCGTGCACCACCCGGTGCCCGACCGCGGCCAGGCCGGCCAGGTCCAGCCGGGCGAGGATCCGACGAACCGCCGTCCCGTGGTCGCCCGCGTCGCCGCCCGGCTCGCCGACCCGCTCGATCGTGCCGTGGTCCAGGGTCTGTTCCCCGTCGTAGAGCCGGTACTTCACCGACGACGACCCGCAGTTGAGGACGAGCACCCGGCTCACGACGGCTGCCCGGCGGCCTGGATGGCGGTGATCGCCACCGTGTTGACGATGTCGGGGATGCTGGCGCCCCGGGACAGGTCGTTGACCGGCCGCCGCAGGCCCTGCATGACCGGCCCGACGGCCACCGCCCCGGCCGAGCGCTGCACCGCCTTGTACGTGTTGTTGCCCGTGTTCAGGTCGGGGAAGACGAACACGGTCGCCCGCCCGGCCACCGGGCTGCCGGGCAGCTTGGTGGCCGCCACCCGGGGGTCGATCGCGGCGTCGTACTGGATCGGGCCCTCGACCAGCAGGCCCGGGCGGCGCTCACGGACCAGCTCGGTGGCCGCCGCCACCTTCTCCACGTCGGCGCCCGCCCCGGAGGTTCCGGTCGAGTACGACAGCATCGCCACGCGGGGCTCGACGCCGAACCGGGCGGCGGTGCCGGCGGAGGAGATCGCGATGTCGGCGAGCTGGGCGGCGTCGGGGTCGCGGTTGACCGCGCAGTCGCCGTACACGAGCACCCGGTCGGCGAGCAGCATGAAGAAGACGCTGGAGGCCACCGTCACGCCCGGCACGGTGCGGATGATCTCGAACGCCGGCCGGATGGTGGCCGCCGTGGTGTGGGTGGCCCCGGAGACCATTCCGTCGGCGTGCCCGGCGTGCACCATCATCGTGCCGAAGTAGTTCGGCTGGGCCACCACGTCGTACGCCAGGTCGACCGTCACGCCGCGGTGGGCGCGCAGCCGCGCGTACTCCTCGGCGAAGCCGTCGCGCCAGTCGCTGGCCGCCGGGTCGACCACGGCCGCGCCGGCCAGGTCGACGCCCAGCTCCCGGGCGCGCCGGGCGACGTCGTCGGGTCGGCCCAGCAGGGTCAGATCGGCGACGCCCCGGCGCAGCAGGATCTCCGCCGCCCGCAGGATCCGCTCCTCCGTCCCCTCGGGCAGCACCAGCCGGCGGTGGGTGGCGCGGGCCCGGTCGATCAGGTCGTACTCGAACATCAGCGGGGTGACCCGCTCGGAGCGGCTGACCCGCAGCCGGCGGGCCAGGCCGACGGTGTCCACTCGGCCCTCGAACGCGCCGAGCGCAGCCTCCACCTTGCGTGGGTTGGCGGCGCTGGGCCGGCCCTCGATCCGGCTCGACGCGGCCACCGTGTCGTAGCTGTCGCTGGGCACCGACAGCACGGCCAGCCCGGTACCCAGCTTCTCCACCAGCCGCATCGCCCGGGGGTCGGGGCGCTCGCCGAGGGTGAGCACCAGACCGGCCAGGGAGACCTGCCCGGCCACGTGCGCGGCGCCGGCCGCCACCAGCAGGTCGGCGCGGTCGCCCGGGGTGATGACCAGCGCGCCGTCGGTCAGATGATCCAGCAGCGTCGGCACGTGGGCCGCGCCCACGACGTAGTCGAGCACGTCCCGGGCGAGCGCCGCGTCGTCGCCGGCGAGCAGGGTGGCGCCGAGCGCCGCGGCCACCTCGGCCACCGTCGGCGCCGAAACGGTCGGCACCTCGGGGATCGTGTACGCGGGGACGGGCAGCTCGGGCAGCGCCATCGGCCCGGGGACCCGGTTGGCGATCACCGCCAGCACCGTCGCGCCGAGCTCGTCCAGATCGTGGTACGCCCCGCGCGCGGCCGCCGCGACGGCCTCCGGCTCCTGCCCCAGGCCGTCGATCACGGGCACCACCACGCTGCCGAACTCGGTGGCCAGTCGGGCGTTGAACGCCAGTTCGCGGGGGCCCGCGCCGTCCCCGCCGTCGGCGAAGTCGCTGCCCACCACGACCACCGCCGGGCAGCGCCGTTCGACGTCCCGGTACCGCTGGACGATCCGGGAGATCAGCTCCTCGCGCCGGCCGTCGGCGACCAGCGCGGCCGCCTCCGCGTACGTCGCGCCGTGCAGCTCCGCGATGGGCAGGTCGATCCGGTAGCGCTCGGTCAGCAGGGCGAGGATCGGGTCCGGGCCGTGGCCGGGGACCAGCGGTCGGAACGCGCCGATCCGCTCGACCTGCCGGGACAGCAACTCGGCCAGCCCGAGCGCGACGGTCGACTTGCCACCGCCCGCCCCCACCCCGGTCAGGTACACGCTGCGCGCCACGCCCCCACGCTAGTGGATCGCGGTGCCACCCGCCCGGGTCCTCGTACCCGAGCCGTGGGGCCTGCGGGATCACGACGGGGCGGGCGCGGCTTCCCGGCCGGCCTCCGGCGCCCCTTCGGGCGGGCGGGACGCCGCGAAGAGGGCCTCGCTCCTGGCCACCCAGGCGGCGCCGAACGCGAGCACGGCCACGGTCTCGCACCAGAGCACCGGCTTGACGGTGTGGCGTACGTCCGCGGGCAGCGCGGTGCTGGCCAGCGCCAGCCCGACGGCCACCAGGATGAGCATCCCGCAGGCGCGGTAGAAGCGGTTCGCCGCCCGCCCGGGCGGCGCCCCGGCCCGGTCGGGCCGGGTGAACAGGAACAGGCAGAAGACGGCGAGGAGCAGGAACAGGGCCGCGGCGGCGGCCTGGTGAACCATCCCCGTGGCCCGGTCGGCGGCGCTGACGGTGCCGGCCGGCGCGCCCATTGTGGTGGGGAACAGGGCCACCACGATGGCCAGCACGCCGGCCACCGTGCCCAGCATGTCGTCGAGCCGACGGTAGCGGTAGCTGATCAGGAACACCCCGACGGCGCACATCGCGCCGACGAAGATGTCCCGCATCTGGGTGTGGTAGTAGCCGCTGAGCGAGTCGAGCAGCGTCGGCCGGCGGGTGACGATCAGATGCCCGACGATCAGCACGACCGGCAGCGAGATGCCGACGGATCCGATGCCGAGGCGGAGGCGGCGGACGGTCATCGCATCCTGCGGCGGCTTGGGGCGCTCGCGGTCCATCGCGGCCTCCCTGGCGCTGGCGGTGGTCGGCCGGCGGCTCCTCGCCGGCCCTGGACCCAGCTTCGCAGCGGAGGCTATTGATCGAAACCCGGTCAAACGGTCACCCGTCGCGCAAACGAATAAACCGGACGCCACGCGTGCGGGGGCACGGGTCGGATCAGTCCTCGTCGTCGTCGAGGCGGGCGAGCCAGGTGGCGAACCGCTCGATCGGCGTCTCGAACTCCGGGTTCAGGTCCACGAAGTCGCGCAGCCGCTCGCCGAGCCACTCCATGCTGACGGACTCCTCGCCCCGGCGCTGGACCAGTTCCTCGATGCCGCGGTCGGTGAAGTACATGTGGGTCCTCTCAGGAACGGACCGCCACGCGAGCGGGGCAGCGACCCACGGTCGCTGCCCCGGTGTCGGCGGTGCGGTCAGGTCACGGGCGGGGCAGGGCCGCCTCGAGCAGCGCGTTCTGCTCCACCTCGTGCATCTTGGCCGAGCCGACCGCCGGGGCGGCGGCGGCCGGACGGGAGATGCGGCGCAGCCGGACGTCGGACAGGTGCTCCAGCAGGTTGAGCGCGACGAAGCTCCACGCGCCCTGGTTGGCCGGCTCCTCCTGCACCCAGGCGAAGTCCTCGGCGTTCGGGTACTGCGCCAGGGCCGCCCGGATCTCCGCGACGGGCAGCGGGTAGAGCTGCTCCATCCGGATGATCGCGGTGTCGGTGACGCCCCGCTCGGCCCGGGCCTGGAACAGGTCGTAGTAGACCTTGCCCGAGCAGAGCAGCACCCGCTTCACCTGCTGCGGCGCCGGGGCGGCCGGGTCCCGCAGCACCGGCTGGAAGGTGCCGGTGGTGAAGTCCTCGACCGGGGAGACGCAGAGCTTGTGCCGCAGCAGCGACTTCGGCGTGAACACCACCAGCGGCTTGCGCTTCGGCGACAGGGCCTGGCGACGCAGCAGGTGGAAGTGGCTCGCCGGGGTGCTCGGGATGGCCACCCGCATGTTGTCCTCGGCGCACAGCTGGAGGAACCGCTCCGGCCGGCCGGAGGTGTGGTCCGGGCCCTGGCCCTCGTGGCCGTGCGGCAGCAGCAGGGTGATCGCGGAGCGCTGGCCCCACTTCACCTCGCCGGAGGAGACGAACTCGTCGATCACCGACTGGGCGCCGTTGACGAAGTCGCCGAACTGGGCCTCCCAGCAGACCAGCGCGTTCGGGTTCTCCACCGAGTAGCCGTACTCGAAGCCCATCGCCGCGTACTCGCTGAGCAGGGAGTCGTGCACGAAGAACCGGGACCGGGCGCCGTCGCCGGTGAGCGAGCTCAGCGGGAGGTGGTCCTCGCCGGTCTTCGAGTCGACCACCGCCGCGTGCCGCTGCACGAAGGTGCCCCGGCGGGAGTCCTGCCCGGCGAGCCGGACGGTGACCCCGTCGTGCAGCAGCGACCCGAACGCGATGATCTCGCCGAAGCCCCAGTCGATGTTGCCCTCGACGGACATCCGGGCCCGCCGGTCGAGCAGCTGCTGGATGCGCTTGTGCGGGGTGAACCCCTCGGGCAGGTTGACGTGCGCCTCGCCGATCGCCTTGATCACGGCGGCGTCGGTGGCGGTGTCCACCTGCGGCTCCGGCTCGTCCTCGCGCGGCGGCCGGGCCAGCTGCCGCGGCGCCGAGGCGGCGTCCCGCGTGGCCTTGAAGACCCGCTCGAGCTGTGCCTGGTAGTCGCGCAGCAGCTCCTCCGCGTCCTCCACCGTGATGTCGCCCCGGCCGATCAGCTCCTCGGTGTAGAGCTTCCGGACCGACCGCTTCGAGTCGATGATCTGGTACATCTGCGGGTTCGACATCGACGGGTCGTCGCCCTCGTTGTGCCCGCGCCGGCGGTAGCAGACCATGTCGATCACGACGTCCTTGTTGAACGCCTGCCGGTACTCGAACGCCAGCCGGGCGACCCGGACCACGGCCTCGGGGTCGTCGCCGTTGACGTGGAAGATCGGCGCCTGGATCATCCGGGCGACGTCGGTGCTGTAGAGGCTGGACCGGGAGTGCTCCGGGGCGGTGGTGAAGCCGACCTGGTTGTTGACCACCACGTGCACCGTGCCGCCGGTGCGGTAGCCGCGCAGCTGGGACAGGTTCAGCGTCTCGGCGACCACGCCCTGGCCGGCGAAGGCGGCGTCGCCGTGCACCGCCAGCGGCAGCACGGTGTACCCCTCCAGCTTGAGGTCGATCCGGTCCTGCTTGGCCCGGACGATGCCCTCCAGCACCGGGTCGACGGCCTCCAGGTGCGACGGGTTCGCCACCACCGAGACCTTGACGGCGTGCTCGCCGTCCGGGGTGGTGAACTTGCCGTTCTGGCCGAGGTGGTACTTCACGTCGCCCGAGCCCTGCGTGGTGCGCGGGTCGAGGTGCCCCTCGAACTCCGAGAAGATCTTCTCGTACGGCTTGCCGACGATGTTGGCCAGCACGTTCAGCCGGCCCCGGTGGGCCATGCCGATGACGACCTCGTCGAGCCCCGCCTCGGCGGAGCACTCCAGCACCTCGCCGAGCAGCGGGATCAGCGACTCGCCGCCCTCCAGCGAGAAGCGCTTCTGGCCGACGTACTTGGTCTGCAGGAAGGTCTCGAACGCCTCGGCGGCGTTGAGCCGGTTGAGCACGTGCTTCTGCTCGTCCGGGGTCGGCTTCTCGTACTTGCGCTCGATCCGCTCCTGGATCCAGCGCCGCTCCTCCGGGTCCTGGATGTGCATGTACTCGATGCCGACCCGGCGGCAGTACGAGTCGCGCAGCACGCCGAGGATCGAGCGCAGCTTCATCCGCTGCTTGCCGGCGAACCCGT
The DNA here is from genome assembly GCF_039871625.1 of Micromonospora sp. B11E3. Taxonomy (NCBI): domain Bacteria; kingdom Bacillati; phylum Actinomycetota; class Actinomycetes; order Micromonosporales; family Micromonosporaceae; genus Micromonospora; species Micromonospora sp. B11E3. Next base: position 58,318 of record NZ_JBDPMC010000024.1, read on the forward strand.
TGACCGGGAAGGTCCGGTCGAGGTCCCACAGGGTCAGGCCGTGCTCCAGGACGTCCAGGTCCGGGTGCTTGCGGATCTTGAACTCCAGCGGGTCGGTGTCGGCCATCAGGTGGCCGCGCACCCGGTACGCGTGGATCAGCTCGTGCACCCGCGCGGTCTTGTTGATCTGGCCCTCGGAGTCGACCGCGACGTCCCGCATCCAGCGCACCGGCTCGTACGGGATGCGCAGCGAGGTGAAGACCTGGTCGTAGAAGCCGCGCTCGCCGAGCAGCAGCTCGTGCATCACCTTGAGGAACTCGCCGGACTGCGCGCCCTGGATGATCCGGTGGTCGTACGTGCTGGTCAGCGTGATGATCTTGCTGACGGCCAGCTCGGCCAGGGTGCTCTCGCTCATCCCCTGGTACGGCGCCGGGTACTCCATCGCGCCGACGCCGATGATCGCGCTCTGCCCGGTCATCAGGCGCGGGATCGAGTGGACCGTGCCGATGCCGCCCGGGTTGGTCAGCGAGATCGTGGTGCCGGAGTAGTCCTCCATGGTCAGCTCGTTGCGGCGGGCGCGCCGGACCACGTCCTCGTACGCCTGCCAGAACTGCCGGAAGTCCATCTGCTCGCAGCCCTTGATGGACGGGACCACCAGCGTGCGGCTGCCGTCCGGCTTGGCCAGGTCGATCGCGATGCCCAGGTTGACGTGCTCCGGACGCACCATCGCCGGCTTGCCGTCGACCTCGGCGTAGGAGTTGTTCATCTCCGGGTGCTCGACCAGCGCCCGGACCAGCGCGTACCCGATCAGGTGGGTGAAGCTGACCTTGCCGCCCCGCCCGCGGGCGAGGTGGTTGTTGATGACGATCCGGTTGTCGACCAGCAGCTTGGCCGGGACGGCGCGGACGCTGGTCGCGGTCGGCACGCTCAGTGAGGCGTCCATGTTCTGGACGATCTTCGCGGCGACGCCGCGCAGCGGCGTGGTCTGGGCGCCGGCGGCCGGCGTCGCGGGGGCGGCCTTGGCGGCCGGCTTGGCGGGCGCGGCGGCCTTGGCGGGCGCGGCCTTCGCCGGAGCCGGCTTCGCGGGCGTCTTCTCGACCGTCGGTGCGACCGGCTGGGTGACCGTGGCGGCCGGCTCCTGCCCGACGGCGGGCTCCGGCGCGGCGGGGGCGGCCTTCGCCGGCTCACCCTTCGCCGCGGCGGCGCCGGGGGCCTGGCGGTAGTCCGCGAAGAAGTCGTGCCAGGCCGAATCGACGCTGCTTGGGTCGGCGAGGTACCGCTGGTACATCTCCTCGACGATCCACTCGTTCGGGCCGAAACCCGCCAGTGGGTTCTCCTGCGAAGTCTGCTGGGTCGACACGGCCGGTAATCGCCTCTTTCACGCGGGTTTGTGTGTCACGCGGTGTCTGCCGTCGCCCGTCACGCGGGCGAACAGGAGACGGCTCCCAGGCTACGCCGTACGAATACGGTAAGCATTTCCGCCTCCGTCGCGTGTTCGGTTTCACAGAAGACACCGGAAGCTCGGTAAACGCCGCGTGTTCCGTCGACTCCGCGCCGCGCCCCGCCCGCCCGCCCTGGCGTACGGACGCATCCCAAGATCCGGACAACTTCCTCGAAAGTGTGGCCTCGGCGTCGTCGGAGGCCACACCTTCGGGGAAAGTGCGCGGATCTTGAAGCGGGCGGGGCGGGCCCCACGGCGGGGCCCGCCGCAACCCGCGGGTCAGGAGATGTCGCGCCGCCGGATGGCGAGCGTGCCCACCACGCCCGTCACCACGGCGTACCCGATCAGCACCGCCGCGCCCGCCCAGCGCGGCGGGTTGCCGGGGATCTCCGCGCCGGTCACCATCAGCCCCGAGGCCAGCGACGGCACCAGCAGTTGGAGGTTGTTGATCCAGTCGCCGAAGCGGGTGGCCAGGATGCCGATCGCGATGGCCGCGCCGATCGAGCCGCCCAGGTAGAGCAGGATGCCGGTCACGGTCGCGCCGATCTGGCTGCGGATCAGCACGCCGATGCCGACGCCCAGCACCGACCAGAGCAGGTACGCCAGCGCGTTGAGCCCGATCGCCCGCCAGACCGCGCCGCTGCCGAGCTGCGGGGCGAAGTCCACGCCGGCCAGGATCAGCGCCCCGAACACCAGGTTGAGGGCGGTGGTGACCAGCCAGAACAGGATCGCCAGCACCGCCGCGGCGACCAGCTTGGCCAGCATCACCGCGGTGCGGTGCGGCGCGGTGAGGAACGTGGTGGTCACCGTCTGGTGGAAGAACTCACTGGTCACCACGATGATCCCGAGCAGCATCACGATGAGCAGCCCGAAGAACTGGCCGTTGGTGTAGAGGTTGGCGGCCAGGCTGTCGGCGGACGCGGCGGCCTGGAGCTGGTCGGCCTGCTCGGCGGTGACGTCCCCGGCCCCGATGCCGCTGGTCAGCGTCTCGGTCTGCAGCCAGTTGATCAGCAGGGTGAGGCCCCACAGCGGCAGCGTGATGAGCCCGAACACCCACCAGGTGCTGGTGGTGCGGATCTTGAGCAGCTCGGATCGGACGAGGTTCATCGGATGCCCGCCTTTCCGGCCGTCAGTTCCAGGAACACGCCCTCCAGGTCGGGCCGTTCCGTGGTTAGTTCGTGCAACTCCACCTTGGCTTCGAGGGCGGCCCGGCCGATCGTCGGGGCGTCCACCCCGCCGACCAGCAGCAGGCCCGGCTCGCCGGCCTCCACGGTCGCGGACCGCGCGCGCAGCGCCGCGGCCAGCTCCTCGGCCTGCGGGGTACGCACCCGGACCCGGCCGCCCTGCGACATCGAGCCGATCACCTGCTCGACCGGACCCTGCCGGACCAGCTTGCCGGCCGCGATGATCACCACGTCGTCGGCGAGGAGCTGCATCTCCGACAGCAGGTGGCTGGAGACCAGCACCGTGCGGCCCTCGTGGGCCAGCCCCTTCAGGAAGTCGCGCATCCACCGGATGCCCTCCGGGTCGAGCCCGTTGGCCGGCTCGTCGAGGATCAGCACCCGGGGGTCGCCGAGCATCGCCGCGGCGATGCCGAGCCGCTGCTTCATGCCGAGCGAGTAGCCCTTGAACTTGCGGCCGGCCGCCGGGGTCAGCCCGACCAGGGCCAGCGCCTCGTCGGCCCGCTGCCGCGGCAGCCCCGCCGCCGCGCAGATCACCCGGAGGTGGTTGACGCCGGTGCGGCCCTTGTGCGCGCTCGACGCCTCCAGCACCGCGCCGACGTGGCGCAGCGGGTCGGCCAGGTCGGCGTACCGGTGCCCGCCGATCGTCGCCGTGCCGCCGGTCGGGGTCACCAGGTTCAGCAGCATGCGGAGCGTGGTGGTCTTGCCCGCGCCGTTCGGGCCGAGGAAGCCGGTCACCCGCCCCGGTTCGACCGTGAACGACAGACTGTCGACCGCCCGGAGGTTCCTGTACTGCTTCGTCAGGCCGGACACCACGATCTGACCGTTGTTGGTGGTGGGGCTTCGCTGCCCGTCAGCCATCGTTCTCCTCCCGTGCGTGGCGCGAGGTCGCGCCGACGTGTCGCGACGCGGTCGCGGTCGCGTCGTCGCACAGCCTGGCAAGGCGGCGCAACCCGGTCAATGAGGCGCGGCACCTACATCGGCCTCCTCCTCAGGCAGGAGGCCGTCCTCCGCACGGATGAGTACCGCTCCCGCCCGCACCGCCCGCGCGCCCCGGCGCACGGCGGCCGGGGGCGGCGGCCTGGACCGGTGACCGGGCCGGTGGTCAGGCCCCGGGCAGGGCGATCCAGGTGGCGCGGGCGCGGCCCAGCAGCCGCCCGTCCGGGCCGTACAGGCTGGTGCGCACCAGCGCCTTGCGCCCCTCGCCGCCGACGGCCACGCCCGTCACCACGCACTCGTCGCCGGGCGCCGGCAGCGCGTCCACCACGGCGGCCATCCGGCCGAGCACGTACGGGCGGCCGGGGGCGATCACGGCCCACCCGCCGGGGCAGTCCAGCGCCGCCCAGACCGTCGCCGGGCCGACGTCGGCCGGGGCGGTGAACGGCGCCGCCGTCCGGCCGTCCGCCAGCCGGCCGGGGAAGATCCGCAGCCCGTCGGCCCGCTCCGGGCCGCAGACGTAGCAACCGGGAAACGGGTGGTCCACCAGGCCGGGGTACGCCGCCGCGGCGGTCCGCGCCGTCTCGACGTCCACCGGCGGCACCGCCTCCGGGACCTCGTCCACCGTCCGCACCTGCGCGATCAGGAGGCCGTCGCGGTCCCGGACCTCGCCCGCGTCCACGGTCAGCGGCGTGTCCAGCGGCGGCGGCTGCCGCAGCGTCACCTCGGCGACGCCACCGTCGTGGCCCGTCGCGCCGGCGAAGGCGCCCGCGCTCCAGCCGCCGTTGCCCGAGCCGGGCGGGCCGTTGAACCTCGCTGGGATGATCATCTCCAAACCTCCTGCGGGCAGCCTCGCACGCCCACCCGCCGTGCGGAGAAGCCCCTCGCCGGACGGCGTTCACCGGACCGACACCGGTCGTCCCCGCTGTCGGCACCCGGAGCACCTACACAGTGCTCATGGCCGTTCTGCCCGTCGCTGGCGCGCCCCTGACGACCAGCGGATACACCCTCCTGATCGCCGACGATTCGACACAGGTCGCGGCGGCGCAACGCCTGCGTCACGAGGTGTTCGCCACCGAGCTGGGGGCCACCCTGCGCCCCGGTCCCGCCGGCCTGGACGCCGACGACCTCGACGCCCACTGCGACCACCTGATCGTGCGCGAGGAGCGCACCGGGGCGGTGGTCGGCACGTACCGTTTGCTGCCGCCGGGACGGACCAGCCGCCGGTACGCCGACGGCGAATTCGACCTGGGCGCGCTCGACCCGCTCCGCGACGTCCTCGTGGAGGCCGGGCGCTCCTGCGTCCACCCGGACCACCGCTCCGGCGCGGTGGTCAACCTGATGTGGGCCGGCATCGCCCGCTACCTGCACCTGCGCGGCTCCCGCTGGCTGGGCGGCTGCGCCTCCGTCCCGGTCGACGACGGTGGGCGGCTCGCCGCCGGGGTGTGGACGCGGGTGGCCGCCCGGCACCTCGCGCCCCCGCCGCTGCGGGTCCGCCCGCTGCGGCCCTGGTTCGCCGAGCCGGGCGCGGTCGCGCCAGAGCCCCCCGTGGCGTGGCTGCCCGCCCCGGGGGCCCGTGCCCCGCGGGTCGCCCCGGACGCGGCAGCGGCGGCCGACCGGGTGGCCGTCCCGCCGCTGCTGCGCGGGTACCTGCGGCTCGGCGCGTGGGTGGCCGGCGAGCCGGCGTACGACCCGGACTTCCGGGTGGCCGACTTCTACGTACTGCTGTCCCTGGACCGGATGAACCCCCGCTACCTGCGGCACTTCCTCGGCGGGGCCGAGCGGTGAGCGCGGGCAGCCACCTCTGGCGACCGGCCTCCGGCTGCGGGCCGGACTGCCTGCCCGGGCCGCGCGAGGTCCCCGCCGTGCCGGTCGCCCGCCGGCTGGCCCGGCTGGCCGGCGTACTCGGCATGCTGGCGGCCGGGGCCGGGCTGGCCGCGCTGCTGCCCGCGCTGCCGGTCGAGGCGCGGCGCTCGGCGGTGCGGCGCTGGGCCCGGGCGACGGCCCGGGCCTCCGGGGTCCGGCTCGTGGTCCGGGGCCGGCTGCCCCGGCGGCGGGCGCTGGTGGTCGCGAACCACCTCTCATGGCTGGACATCCCCGCCGTGCTGGCGGTGGCGCCCGCCCGGATGCTGGCCAAGCGCGAGGTGCGCGGCTGGCCGCTGGTCGGGCTGCTGGCCGCCGCCGCGGGCACGCTCTTCGTGGACCGCGCCCGCCCCCGGGCGCTGCCGGCCACGGTGGGCCGGGTGGCGGCCGCGCTGCGGGCAGGTCACCCGGTCGCGGTCTTTCCGGAGGGTACGACCTGGTGCGGCGTCCTGCCCGGGTGCCGCCCCGGTGGCGGGTTCCGCCCGGCGGTGTTCCAGGCCGCGATCGACGCCGGTGCGCCCGTCGTGCCGCTGCGGATCGGCTACCGGCTGGGCGGCGGCGCGTCGACCACGGCCGCGGCCTTCCTCGGCGACGAGAGCCTGGCGCGGTCGGTCTGGCGGGTGCTCGGGTCGCGCGACCTGACGGCGGAGGTGACGATCACCGCCGCACTGCACCCGGCGCCCGGGGCGGACCGGCGACCGCTCGCCCGGGCCGCCGAGGCGGCCGTCCGCCTGCCGGCGCCCCGGCCCGCCGTCGTGCCCCCGCCCGCGGAGCCCGCCGTGGCGGTGGGCCTGGCGGCCTGAGCGCCCGGCCCCGCTCTCAGGGACTTTCCAGGAAGCGCCCAGCGCGGGCGCAGCGACATCGCGGATGATGGTCCGCATGGCCACTACCCAGACCGAGGCGCGACTGCTCGTCGTCGAGGACGACCCGAACATCCTCGAGCTGCTCTCCGCGAGCCTCCGCTTCGCCGGCTTCGACGTGGCCACCGCGACCAGCGGCAGCGCCGCGCTGAGCGCCGCCAAGGACCACCGCCCCGACCTGGTGGTGCTCGACGTGATGCTGCCCGACCTCGACGGCTTCGAGGTCATCCGGATGCTCCGCGAGGGCGGCACCCGTACGCCGGTGGTCTTCCTGACGGCCCGGGACGCGACGGACGACAAGATCCGCGGGCTCACGCTGGGCGGCGACGACTACGTCACCAAGCCGTTCAGCCTGGAGGAGCTGACCGCCCGGATCCGGGCGGTGCTGCGCCGGACGACCACCGGGGAGCAGGCCCCCTCCCGGCTCACCTTCGCCGACCTGGAGCTGGACGAGGAGACCCACGAGGTCTACCGGGCGGGGCAGCGGGTGCAGCTCTCGCCGACGGAGTTCAAGCTGCTGCGCTACCTGATGCTCAACGCCAACCGGGTGCTGTCGAAGGCGCAGATCCTCGACCACGTGTGGAACTACGACTTCCGGGGCGACGACAACATCGTCGAGTCCTACATCTCCTACCTGCGCCGCAAGGTGGACAACACCCAGCCCCGGCTCATCCACACGCTGCGCGGGGTGGGGTACGTGCTGCGCAAGCCGGCGGCGTGAACGCCGTCCAGTTGGCGAAGGGGCGGTTGCGGGGCGTACCGCTGCGGGTGAAGCTGGTCGCGGCGGTGCTGGCGCTGGTCGCGGTGGCGCTGGTGGTGATCAGCTCCCTGACCACGTACTTCCTCCGCGACTACCTGGTCGTCCAGGTCGACGGCGAACTGTACGCCTCTGCCCAGAACATCGAGGACTTCGCAGCGGCCCGCGCCGAAACGCTGAACATCCCCCCCACCGACTACCTGGTAGTGACGACCGACCCGAACACCGGTCAGCTGTACGGCGACGTGTACGACACCCACCGGTTCCGCGTCAACGACCTGCCGCCCTGGCCCAGCGACGCGGCAGGCTTCGCGGCGAAGGTGGGGAAGCCACGCACCGTCCAGGCGCGGGACAGCGCGGTGCGCTGGCGGGTCCTCTACACCCAACTGCCCAACGGGCAGATGGCGATGATCGGCCAGCACCTCACCGACGTGGACCTGGCGGTGAAGCGCCTGATCTGGATCGACCTGTTGGTCGGCAGCGCCGTGCTGATCCTGCTCGCCTCGCTCGGCGCGGCGATGGTCCGCACCAGCCTCAAGCCGCTGGTGGAGATCGAGCGGACCGCCGCGGCGATCGCCGGCGGCGATCTGACCCGGCGGGTGCCGGACCCGGAGGAGGGGCATCCCTGCCCGACCTCCGAGCTGGGCCGGCTGTCCCGGGCGCTGAACGCCATGCTCACCCAGATCGAGGCCGCCTTCACCGCCCGGGCCGCCTCGGAGACCGCCGCCCGGGCGGCCGAGGCCGGCGCCCGCGACGCCGCCATCGCGGCGCAGGCGTCCGAGGCCCGGGCCCGCCGCTCGGAGGAGCGGATGCGGCAGTTCGTCGCCGACGCCTCGCACGAGCTGCGCACCCCCCTGACCACGATCCGCGGCTTCGCCGAGCTGTACCGCCAGGGCGCGGCGCGGTCCCCGGAGCAGACGGCCGGGCTGGTGCGCCGGATCGAGGACGAGGCCGCCCGGATGGGGCTGCTGGTGGAGGACCTGCTGCTGCTGGCCCGGCTGGACCGGGAGCGACCGCTCTCGCTGGCCCCCGTGGAGCTGCCGGTGCTGGCGTCCGACGCCGTGCAGGCGGCCCGCGTGGTGGCCCCGGACCGGCGGATCGCGCTGGACATCGTGCCGGGCTCCGGGCCGCTGCTGGTGTACGGCGACGACGCCCGGCTGCGCCAGGTGATCGGCAACCTGATGACCAACGCGCTCACCCACACCCCGCCCGAGGCGTCGGTGACCCTGCGGCTGCGCGGCGAGCCGGGCAACCTGGCGGTGGTGGAGGTGGCGGACACCGGCCCGGGGCTCTCCCCGGAGCAGGCCGAGCGGGTCTTCGAGCGCTTCTACCGGGCCGACGCCGCCCGCACCCGACGGGCCGGGGGCGCCACCGGGACGGGCCTGGGTCTGGCCATCGTGGCTGCGCTGGTGGCCGCCCACCACGGCACCGTCGAGGTGGACGAGACGCCGGGCGGGGGAGCGACGTTCCGGGTCCGGCTGCCCCTCGCACCCGACACGGACGGTGAGGGCGAGTGACTTTCAGCGAACTTCCAGGTGGATTCCAGGCCGGTCGCAGTGGGGGCGGGCAAGCTGGGGACATGACCGAGTACGAGACCGACCCGCAGCGGCGGCCGGCACCCTCCGACGCCGAGCCGTCGCAGCCCACCGCCGAACTGCCCCGCGCGGAGCGCGAGCACTCCGACTCCCCGGCCGTCGAGCCCGCCGCTCCGGCCGCCTCCGCCCCCACCGCGCCCACCGTGGCCGACGCCGCCCCGACCGCGCCCGCCGTGGCCGCCTCCGCTCCCGCCGCGGGCCCGACCGCCTCTGCCCCCGCCGCGGGCCCGACCGCCTCTGCCCCCGCCGCGGGCCCGACCGCCTCCGCCCCCGCTGCGGGCCCGGTCGCCGCCGCCGGCAGCGAGGCCACCGCCGGCACCGGCCACGCCGCGCCCGCCCCCGCTTCCGCCCCGCCGGTCGCGCCCGGCTCCGGTCCCGCGCCCGGTCAGCACCCGTACGGCGGGTACGCCCAGCCGGCCGCCACGCCGTCGGCGCCGGCATACCCGGTGTCGGGGCAGCCGCAGCCCGCCGCGCAGTACCCGGCCGGCCCCTGGCAGCAGGGGCAGCAGTCGGGCTGGACCGGGGGCGCGCAGCACCAGCCCGGCACCGGCGGATACACCCCGCACCCGGGCGGTCCCGCGTACCCGACGGGCCCGTTCCCGCCGCAGCACGCCGGCCAGCCGGTCCCGCCGTGGGCGCAGGGCACGGCCGTGCGGCCCAGCCGGATCGCGAAGCTGGCCGGCGCCGGCGTCGCCGTGTTCGCGCTGATGCTCGGCTCCGGCGTGGCCGGTGGGGCGCTCGCGGTCGCCCTGGACTCCGGCTCCGGCGGGATCACCCGCACGTACTCGGCCGCGCCGGTGATCAACAGCGCGGACCTGCCGAAGATCGCCGCGTCCGTCCAGGACAGCGTCGTCTCGATCACCACGGGCAGCGGCGAGGGCTCCGGGGTCATCCTCACCGCGGACGGCTACGTGCTGACCAACAACCACGTGGTCGCCTCCGCCGGTGGCGACAACGTCCGGGTGGTCTTCGCCGACGGCAAGCAGGTCCGGGCGGAGATCGTCGGCACCGACCCGAAGACCGACCTGGCCGTGGTGAAGGCCAGCGGCGTCAGCGGGCTGAAGGCGGCGAAGTTCGGGGACAGCGACGCGATGCAGGTCGGCGACCAGGTGCTCGCCCTGGGCAGTCCGCTCGGCCTCCAGGGCTCGGTCACGGCCGGCATCCTCAGCGCGCGCGACCGCACGATCCAGGCCGGCGGCGGCCAGCAACAGGATCCGCGGCAGGGCGCCAGCTCGATCTCCGGGCTGCTCCAGACCGACGCGCCGATCAACCCGGGCAACTCCGGCGGCGCGCTGGTCAACACGCGGGGCGAGGTCATCGGCATCAACACCGCCATCGCCACCTCCGGGCAGAGCACCGGCAACATCGGCGTCGGGTTCGCCATCCCGAGCAACAAGGCCAAGGACGTCGCCGGCAAGCTCCAGCGGGGCGAGAAGGTGAGCCACCCCTCGCTCGGGGTGAGCGTGACCGCGGCCGAGAACGGCGGGGCGGTGGTCGCGTCCGTGACGCCGGGCAGTGCCGCCGAGAAGGCCGGCCTCCGGCAGGGCGACGTGATCACCAGGTTCGGCGACACGGTGGTCAACGACTCCGAGGACCTGGTGGGCGCCGTCCAGTCCCGCAAGGTGGGCGACCAGGTCGAGGTGCAGTACCAGCGAAACGGATCGCCGGCGACGGCAACCGTGACGCTCGCCGAGACGTCATAACAGACACGCAGACCTGCCTCCTCCTGGCGGCGGGTGGCGGGGCCAAGGGGGTTGGCCTCGTCACCCGCCGCCTTTTCCCTGCTCCGGGCGGCCCCGGTTCCCTGCTCCGGGCGGCCCCGCCGCCATGTCGGCGGCATGGCGGTGTCCCACGGGCTCGAACGCCCCCATGTCGGCGACTCGGCATCCCGCGGCGCCGGGGAGGACTCACCCGGTCCGGGTGAGCCGCGCTCACCCCGCCGTCCGGCACGGTGACGGCAGCAGCGCCCAGCGCGGGAGAGGAGTGCCATGACGACGGCGGCGACCACCCGGACCGACCCGGAGATCCAGCGCGACGTCCTCGCCGAGTTGGACTGGGACCCTCAGATACCGCCGACCGTGGTCGGGGTCTCCGTCGTACAGGGCGTGGTCACCCTGACCGGCTCCGTCGACAGCTACGCCGACCGCTGGGCGGCGGTGCGGGGCGCCCAGCGGGTCCGGGGCGTCCGCGCGGTCGCCGACGACATCGAGGTACGCCCGCCCGACGTCTCCGGGCCGACCGACACGGACCTGGCCCTGGCGGCCAGCCGCGCCCTTGAGTGGGACAGCTTCGTGCCGGCGGAACGGCTGGACGTGACGGCCGCGAACGGGTGGCTGATCCTGCGCGGCGAGGTGGAGTTCGGCTGGCAGCGGCGTACGGCCGAGCGGGAGCTGCGCCGGCTCCGCGGCGTACGCGGGGTGACCAACCTGGTGGAGGTCCGGCCGGCGCGGCCGTCCGGCCAGCGCGCGCGGCACGACCTCCAGCGGGCCCTGTCCCGGAGGCTGGGCACCGAACGGGTGGTCGCCGAGCTGCACGGCGACACGGTGGTGCTCAGCGGGGTGGTCCGGTCCTGGTGGGAGCGGGACGAGGCGGAACGGGTCGCCTGGTCGGCCCCGGGGGTCCGGACGGTGGACGACCGGCTCGTGGTGGCCGGCTGACGCCGGTGGCGGTCCAGGGGCGTCCGTTTGCTCGGGGTCCGGCCGGGAAAGCGTCCGATCGCGTTGTACGTGGGACCGACGGGGAGGACTCGTGGCCGTTGACCGTCAGCCGACCGACCGTTCCGGGGAACGGCGGCTGCGGATCGCCATGGTGGTCCCGCCGTGGCTGTCCGTGCCGCCCCCCGGGTACGGGGGGCTGGAGTACGTGGTGGCGGGCCTGGTGGACGGGCTGGTCGGCCTCGGTCACACGGTGACCGTCTTCGGGGCCGGGCAGGACCACGGCACCCGGGCCCGGTACGTCCCGGTGGGCGTCGACATCCAGTACGAGCGGCTCGGCGAGGCGATGCCCGAACTGGCCCACCTGGCCCAGGTCGCCCACCTGGTCGGCCCCGAGGACTTCGACATCATCCACGACCACACCATGATCGGCCCGCTCGTCGCCGGCCGCCGCACGGTGCCCACCGTGGCCACCGTGCACGGCAACCCGGTCGGCGAGTACGGCACCGTGCTCAGCGACACCGACGTGGGTGTCGGGCTCGTCGCCATCTCGCACGCGCAGCGCCGGATGAACCCGGCGCTGCCCTGGGTGGGCACCGTGCACAACGCGCTCGACACCGCCGGCGTGCCGTACAAGAGCGCGCCGAGCCGGGGCGCGGTGCTGTGGCTGGCCCGGTTCAACCCGGACAAGGGCCCGGACCTGGCGATCCGGGCCGCCCGGGCGGCCGGCCTGCCGCTGGTGCTCGCCGGCAAGTGCAACGAGCCCGGCGAGCGCCGGTACTACGAGGAGGTGGTCGAGCCGCTGCTCGGCGACGACGTGACCGTGGTGCTCAACGCCGACCGGGAGGCCGCCCTGCGGATGCTGGTCGACGCCCGCTGCCTGATCATGCCGATCCAGTGGGAGGAGCCGTTCGGCATGGTGATCGTCGAGGCGATGGCCACCGGGACGCCGGTGGTGGCGCTCAACCGGGGGGCCGTGCCTGAGCTGGTCCGCGACGGCGTGACCGGGCTGGTCTGCGACCAGCCGGACGACCTGCCGGACGCGCTGCGCCGGGCCGGGGCCCTCGACCCGGCGGCGTGCCGGGCGCATGTGACGGAGAACTTCTCCACCACCGCGATGGCGCTCGGCTACTCGGGCGTCTACCGGGACTTCCTCGACGGGACCACCCGCGCCGCGACCCGCCGGCCGGCGCCGGCGGTCGCCCGTTGACCGACCGCCGTCAGGCCCCGGCGGTCGCCCCGTCGACCGGCCCTTTCACGCCCCGGCGGTCGCCCCGTCGACCGGCCCCGTCACGCCCCGGGCCGTCGCCCGAACCCCGTCACGCCCCGGCCGCGCCGAGCTGCTTGAACGCGTTGTCGAGCCGGCGGGCGTACGACGTGGTGATGCCGCCCTGGCGTTGCCGCTGCGCGATCTCGTCCCGGGCCCGCCGCACCGCGAGCGTCAGCTCGCCCGGCCCGCTCGCGGCGGTGACCTGGCCGAGCAGGTCGCGCAGGTCGGCGCCGACGTCGGCGCGGATCCCGCCGCTGGCCACCCCGTCCTCGATGAGCTGCTCGACCCGGTCCGCCGCCGCCGTGAGGCTTTCGCTGGTCAGCGCGGGCCGGGTGGCGGTGGCCGCTGGCGGCGGGGCCGGGCGGGTCGGGTCCGGCGCGCGGGTCGCGGTCGGGGAGGTCGGCGGGGCGCTGCGCAGCGCGTCCGGTGCGGCTGCCGACGCGGCGACCGCCGGGTTCCGGTCCGGTAGGGCCCCCGACGGCGGGGCGGGCTCCCTGGTCAGCACGGGGACGAGCAGCGCTGCCCCGGCGAGCAGCACCGCGCCCGTCACGACCAGCGGCACCAGCCGGCGTCGGCGCGATCCCCCGGGCCGCCCCGGCGGGGCCGGCTCCGCCCCCCGGGCAGCGGGCGCGGGGTCGGCCGGGCGGCCCGCCCCCGGGTCGTCCGGCGGGGGCGACGGCAGGACCCGGGCCGGTGACGGCTCGGGCGGGCCGACGATCGAGGGCAGGGTCACGGTCGGGGCGAGCATGGTGGCGGCCTGCGGGTCGGCCGGCAGCAACTGGTCGCGCAGCACCCCCGCCACCTCCTGGGCGGTGGGCCGGTCCCGGGGATCCCGGGCCAGGCAGCGTAGGCAGGTCCGGGCCACCTCGGCGGGCAGGCCCGGCACGTCGAGCGGGGGCGGGGGAGCGCCCGTCGCCAGCGCCGCGCCGAGCTGCTCCCAGGTGTCCGCCGGGTACGGCACCCGCCCGGTCAGCGTCTCGTAGAGCAGCACGCCGAGGGAGTAGATGTCGGTGGCCGGCTGCGCCGGTGCGCCGTGCAGCCGCTCCGGGGCGACGTACGCGGGCGTACCGAAGGCGCCGTCCTCGTCCGGGGCGCCGACGTGGGTGGCGATGCCGAAGTCGAGCACCTTCGCGCCCACGGGCGTCATCATCACGTTGGCCGGCGTGATGTCCCGGTGCACGATGCCCAGCAGGTGCGCCGCCGCGAGCGCCTCGGCCACCTGCGCGCCGATCCCGACGGCCTCCGCCCAGGGCAGCGGCCCCTCGGCCAGCCGGTATTCCAGTTCGTCTCCGCCGAGCAGCTCCATCACCACGAACGAGGTGGTGCTCCCGTCCGGGGCGACCGTCTCGCCGTAGTCGTGCACCGAGGTCACGTGTGGATGGACGAGCTGGGCGGCGGAGCGGGCCTCCTCCCGGACCATGTCCCGGAACCGGGGGTCGGCCGCCAGGGAGGGCGCGAGCACCTTGAGGGCGACGACCCGATCGAGCACCTCGTCCCGGGCCCGCCAGATGACCGACATGCCGCCGGTGCCGATCTGGTCGATGAGCCGGTACCGGCGGGCCAGCAGCCTGCCGGCGTGCAGCTTTGCCATCGGGGTCGCACCTGCCTGGGTCGGGGCCGTATCAGGTTGCGCGAAGGTGTCCAACATGTCAACGGCCGTCCGGTCCCTGCCGTCGTGTCCGTCCCGGCGAGCGGCGGGCCGGGAGCGCGGACGGCCGGCGTGACCGCCCGTGCCAGGATGAACGGCATGGTCGGCGGTCCGGTGGCGTTCGTGCTAGGCGGCGGGGGAGTCCTCGGCGCGGTGGAGGTCGGCATGCTGCGCGCCCTGTTCCGCGCCGACGTGCGCCCGGACATGGTGCTCGGCACGTCCATCGGCGCGGTCAACGGCGCCCTCGTCGCCGCCGACCCGTCCGAGGCGGTCACCGACCGGCTGGTCCGGCTCTGGGCCTCGCCCGAGGCCAGCGAGGTGTACGGCGACTCGGTCGCCCGGCAGTTGCGTCGCTTCGCCGCCCGGACCCACCTGCACTCGCCCCGGCCCCTGCGCCGCCTGCTGGAGACCGAGCTGGGCGAGGGCACGACCTTCGCCGACCTGCGCGTGCCGTTCCGGTGCTGCGCGGCGAACATCGAGCGGGCCGCCGAGCACTGGTTCGACAGCGGTCCGCTGGTGCCCGCGGTGCTCGCGTCCGCCTCGGTGCCGGGGCTGCTGCCGCCCACCGAGATCGACGGCCAGCACTACGTCGACGGGGGGATCGTCAACTCGATCCCGATCGGCGAGGCCGTCGCCGCCGGGGCGCGGCAGATCTTCGTACTCCAGGTCGGCCGGATCGAGCGGGAGCTGACGCCGCCCCGGCGGCCCTGGGAGATCGCGCAGGTCGCGTTCGAGATCGCCCGCCGGCACCGGTTCGCCCGGGAGATGGCCGCGCTGCCCGAGGGGGTCGAGGTGCACGTGCTGCCGACGGGTGGGCTGGGGCCGCGGGAGGACAGCCCGTGGGCGTACCGGGACATGGCGGCGGTGGGGCGGCGGATCAGCCGCGCGTACACCGCCTCCCGCCGCTACCTGGCGACCCACCTGGAACGCTGATGCCGCTGCCACCCCGGTGGGTCCGTCGGCTGCTGCTGGCGCCCGGCGTGGTGCTGCTCGCGGCGCTCGTGGTGACCAGCATCCCGGTCTGGGCGCTGCTCGCGCTGGCGCTGTCCCCCCTGGTGCCGGGCCGGCTGCGGCCGCTGCGGCTGCTCTGGATCGGCTGCCTCTACCTGGTCTGGGACGCGGCGGCGCTGGTCGCCCTCTTCGCCCTCTGGCTGGCCTCGGGCTTCGGCGTGCGGGCGCGGGCGCCCGTCTTCCAGCGGGCGCACTACGTGCTCGCCGGGGCGTTCCTCCGGGTGTTCTTCTGGCAGGCCCGGTGGACGCTGCGGCTGACCATCGACGTCGTCGGCACCGACCCGGACACGGCGCTGCCCGGCCGGCCGGAGCTGGTGCTCTGCCGACACGCGGGCCCCGGCGACTCGTTCATCCTGATCCATGCGCTGGTCAACTGGTTCCACCGGGAGCCCCGGATCGTGCTCAAGGAGAGCCTCCAGTGGGACCCGGCGATCGACGTGCTGCTCAACCGACTGCCCAACCGGTTCCTCGCGCCGACCCGCGAGCGGCACGAGTCCGTGACCGCCCAGATCGGCCACCTCGCCACCGGACTGGACGACGACGACGCGTTCGTGATCTTCCCGGAGGGCGGCAACTTCACCCCGCGCCGCCGGCTGCGGGCCATCGCCCGGCTGCGCGCGCTCGGCCTGGAACGCATGGCGCTGCGCGCGGAACGGATGCAGCACGTGCTCGCCCCGCAGCCGGGCGGGATGCTCGCGGCGCTGGAGGCCGCCCCGGACGCCGGGGTGATCTTCGTGGCGCACACCGGGCTGGACCGGATGCTCACCGTCGCCGACGTCTGGCGGGAGCTGCCCATGGACAAGCGGATCGTGATGCGGTTCTGGTCCGTACCGCCGGAGGAGGTCCCCACCGGCCGGCAGGAGCGCATCGACTGGCTCTTCGACTGGTGGGCCCGGATCGACGAGTGGATCGCGGCCAACCGGAACGGCGCCGACGCCGCGTAGGGTGCGCTCGTGGAGCAGATCAGCGTGGTGACGACGGTGGTGGACAGCCGGGCGGTCGCGGACGTGCTGGCGGCCGCCGCGGTCGCCGGCCGGCTGGCGGCGTGCGCCCAGGTCGGCGGCCAGGTGGACAGCACCTACTGGTGGCGGTCGGCGGTGGAGACCAGCGCGGAGTGGTCGGTGCGGTTCAAGACCGCGCCGGACCGGGTGACGGCGCTGGTCGACCAGATCCGGGCCACCCACCCGTACGAGGTGCCGGAGATCCTGGTGACCCGGGTGGACAGCGGCAACCCCGACTACACGGCCTGGGTGTACGAGCAGACCCGGCCCTGAGTACGCGCACTCTGGGCTCGGTGGCGGGCGCCCACCATGATGGCCGCGTGGATTCGAGTGGCTACCCCTGCCCGGGGTGCGGCGCGCCGGCCGACCTGAGCGTCGGCTGCCGGCGGTGCGGCCGGGCACCCGACCCGGCGGCGGCCGAGGTGATCCGGCTGGACCGGGAGATCGGCACGCTCACCGAGCGGGCGGAGCACGCCCGCCTGACGTACCTGGAACTCGCGGCGGCGGTCCGCGCCGCGCAGGCCCGCCGGGCGGAACTGGCGGCCCGGATACGGGCGGCGACGCCGTCGGGCGCACCGCGCCCGGCCACTGCGGCGCCCGGTCCCGTGCCGGCGGCCGTGCCCCGCCCCGCGCCCGGGCCGTACCCGTCGACCGCGGCACCCGGTCCCGTGCCGGCGCCCGTGCCCCATCCCACGCCCGGGCCGTACCCGTCGACGGTGCCGACCGGCGGACCGGAGACGTCGACCCGGACCGTGCAGGGGCTGCTCTTCGTCCTCGGCGGTCTGCTGCTGGGCACGGCGGCCGTGGTCTTCACGGCGGTCGCCTGGGCCGCGGTGGGGATCACCGGGCGGGCGTTGATCCTGCTCGCGTTCACCGCGCTCGCCCTGGCCGTCCCGCCGGTGCTGGCCCGGCGGGGGTTGCGCGGCACCGCCGAGACGTTCGCCGCAGTGGGCCTGCTGCTGGTGGCGCTCGACGGGTACGCCGCCTGGTCCGTGGACCTGTTCGGGGTGGCCGGCTGGCCGGGCGCCCGCTACGCCGCGCTGGTCGGGGGGGCCAGCGCGGCGGTGGCGGCCGGCTACGGCCGGCTGACCCGCCTGGCGGTGCCGTGGTTCGCGGCGCTGCTCGCCGCGCAGCCGGTGCTGCCGCTGCTCGCCGCCCCGGCCCGCCCGTCGGCGGCCGGCTGGACGCTGGTGTTCGTCGGCGTCGCGCTGCTGGACCTGGCCGTCGTCGCCGCCCTGCGCCCCCGCGGCCCGGCGGCGCCGGTTCCGCCTGCGGCGCCGGTTCCGCCTGCGGCGCCGGTTCCGCCTGCGGCGCCGGTTCCGCCTGCGGCGCCGGTTCCGCCTGCGGCGCCGGTTCCGCCTGCGGCGCCGGTTCCGCCTGCGGCGCCCGTTCCGCCTGCGGCGCCCGTTCCGCCTGCGGCGCCCGTTCCGCCTGCGGCGCCCGTTCCGCCCGCCGCGCCCGTTCCGCCCGCCGCGCCGGCCGTGCCCGTTCCGCCCGCCGCCTCGGCCCCGCTGCCGGCCGGACCGCTGGCCACGATCGCGGTCTCCGGGGGGTCGGTCGTGGCCGCCGGTCGGGTGCTGGCCTGGGTCGGCCACGGCGTCGCGCTCGCCGTCGCGGCGGGGTGCGCGTTGGTGCCGCTCGCCTGGGGGCGGGCCGCCGGCTCGCCGCTGCTGGCCGGGGGGCCGCTGCTGCTGGTGGCCCTCGCGCTGCTCGGCGCGGCGCTGGTCGCCGGCGGACGGGCGTTCCGCGCGATCGCGGCCGGGGCGGTCGTTCCGGTGCTGGCCGTCGCGTTGCTCCGGCCGGCGGCGCAGCTGCGACCGGGGCTGCTGATGCTGGCGGCGGCGCTCGTGGCCCTGGCGCTGGCCGGCGCGGTCCGGCTGCTGCCTCGCCGGGTCGGGGCCGGCCCGCGCGTCGGGGCGCTGGTCGTGGCCGGCGGGACGGCGCAGGTCGCCGTGCTGCTGGCCGTGCTGCTCGGGGCGGTCGGGGTGGGCCGGGTGCTGCCGCCGTGGCGGGGCGTCGGCACGGCCCCGGATCTGTCCTGGGCCTGGCAGGTGCCGGTGGCCGTGGCGGTGACCGCGGTCGCGCTGGCCGCGTTGCTGGCCCGCGCGGCGTGGCCGGCGATCGCGGCGGTGGCAGCCGCCTTCGCCGTGCTTCCCGTCGGGAGCCTCGGCGGGGTGCCGTGGGCAATGGTGCCTGTCGCCGACCTGGCCGTCGGCGCGGCGCTGCTCCTGCTCGCCGTCGTCCGGGGGCGGCGCTGGTGGACCGTCCTGGTCCCGGCCGGGGCCGGCGCGGTCCTGGTCGGGCACGCGCTGCTGGTCGGCCTGGCCGGCCCGGCCGGGGAGGCGGCCGTGCTCGGCGCGGTCGTGCTGCTCGGGGCGGCGGTCGCCGCCCGGGGGCGCCGGGCCGGCGCCCCCGGGCGGGGGGTCGCCGGGGTCGCGCTGGCCGGCGCGCTGCTGGCCGTGCCGGCCGGGGCGGCCGTCGCGCTCCTGGCCGCCGGGGCCGAGCCCTGGTGGCGGGCGCGGGCCGCCCTGGCCGCCGTCGCGCTGACGCTGCTCGGCCTGCCCGCCGTCCGTCGCCGGTGGGCGGAACTGACCGGGTACGCCTCGACCGCGCTCGCCCTCGCCGCCGCGCTCGCCGGGCTGGCGCCGCTGGTCGTACGGGGCGACGAGCCGGTGGCCCTCTACGCCGCGCTGGCCGCCCTGCTGGCGATGCTCGTCGGGTCGGGGGCCCGTCCGGCGGGCCCGCTCCGGCTGACCGGGCTCGGACTGGCGGCGGTCGCGCTCCTCGCCGTCGCCCCGGTGACCGTCACCGTGCTCGTCGCCCCGTACGGCGAGGCAGCCCCGCCCTGGTCCGGCGCGCCGACGGGCGGCCCGGTGCGCGGCGCCGCCGCGGCCGGCGTGGCGCTGCTCGTGTTGACCGTGGCCGCCGCGCTGGCCGGCCGGGCGGCCGTCGACGGTCCGTCCCGGGCTGCCGTCGACGGTCCGTCCCGGGCTGCCGTTGACGGTCCGTCCCGGGCTGCCGGCGGTTCGCTTCCGGCCGCCGGCCGGCCGTCCCGGGCGGGCGCCGGGCTGGCGGCGCTGCCGTTCGCCGCGGCGGCGCTGCCCGTGCTCCTCGCCGCCGCCGGCGCCCCCTGGCCGGTGGTGCCGGCCGTCGTCCTGCTCGTCGGGCTGGCGGCCCTGCTGGCCGCCGCGCTGGCCCCGCCCCGGCCGCTGCTCGCCCCGGTGACCGTGCCGGTCGGGCTGGTGGCGACCGGGTCCGGGCTGGCCGGGCTGTTCGCCACCCGCGCCGGCACGCTCGGCGGTCTCGGCACGCTGGTCGTGGCCGCCACGGTGGTGGCCGTCGTCGCCCGGGCGGGCGCGGTGCGGCTGGCCGGCGCGCTGGCGGCGGTCGGCGCGGCGACCGGGTTCGCGCTCACCGCGGCGTTGGCGGCCGGCCTGCCGGCGCGCTCCGCGGCGTATCCGGTGCTGGCGGTGGCCGCGCTGGTCCTGGCCGTCGCCGCCCTGACGGCCCACCGGGCCGGGACCGTGGGGCGGGCGCTGGACGGCGCCGCCCAGGCCGTCGCCCTGGTCGCGCTGCTGCTGGCCGTCGGGTCGTACCGGCACGCCGCCGCGGTCTGCGTGCTGTGGGGCGTCGCGGTCGGGCTGCGGGTGCTGCCCCGCGGGCCGGCCGGGCGCCGGTGGACGTTCGCCGGCATCGCCGGAGGCAGTGAGCTGCTCGGTGCCTGGCTGCTGCTGGCCGCGGGTGGAGTGGCGCTGCTGGAGGCGTACACGCTGCCGGCGGCGGGGCTCGCGCTGGCCGCAGGGACGGTGGCCCTGCGTACCCGACCGGGGTTGAACAGTTGGCTCGCGCTCGGCCCCGGGCTGGCCGCCGGGCTGCTGCCCAGCCTGGTGTCGGTGCTGTTCGCCCCCGAGCCGCAGCCCTGGCGGCGGCTGCTCCTCGGGGCCGCCGCGCTGACCGTGGTGCTGGCCGGGGCGGCCCGCCGCTGGCAGGCGCCCGTGCTGCTCGGCGGGGGCACGCTGGCCCTGCTGGCGCTGCACGAGCTGGTCCGCGGCTGGGACCTGCTGCCCCGGTGGATCTTCCTGGCCGCCGGCGGGCTGGCCCTGATCGGCCTGGCCACGACGTACGAGCGGCGCCGGCGCGACCTGGCCCGGCTCCGGGCGGCGGTCGGCCGGATGGGATGAGCCCGACGCCCGACGCCCGGCGCCCGACGCCCGACGTCCGGCGCGGGGCGGTGGCCCGGCCGGGGTGGGGCTCGCCCTACCCCGGATTCGGGGGCCGTCCGGGTTACTCAGCGCGACCGATTCCCGGAGACTCGACACCAGGCACGCCGCCCGGCGTGACCCGGTTGTCGAGGTACGGGAGCGGAAATGGTGCTTGCAGCGGTGGCGGACCCGTCGGCCCGGCGGGGCAGCGACTACGCACAGTTGTCCCGTCGGATCGGCGCAGCGGGCCTGCTCCGGCGCCGGCCCGGCGGGTACGCCGTCCGGATCGCGCTGACCCTGGCGGCCTTCCTGGCCGGCTGGGCGGCCGTGCCGCTCGTCGGCGACTCGTGGTGGCAACTCCTGGTCGCGGCCGGCCTGGCCGTGGCCACGACACAGGTGGCGTTCCTCGGGCACGACGCCGGGCACCGGCAGATGTTCCGCCGGCGGGGCCCCAGCGAGGTGGCCGGCCTGCTCGCCGGCAACCTGGCGGCGGGGCTCAGCTACGGCTGGTGGGTGGACAAGCACAACCGCCACCACGCCAACCCGAACCACGCCGACGAGGACCCGGACGTCGGGGCCGGCGCCCTGGTCTGGACGCACGAGCAGGCGGCCGCGACCCGGGGGTTCGGGCGGTGGCTGGCGCGGCGGCAGGCGTGGCTGTTCTTCCCGATGCTGCTGCTGGAGGGACTGAACCTGCACGTGGCGAGCGTCCGGGCGCTCGTCGGGCGGGGGCCGGACGGGCGGTTCGCCACCCCGGTGCGGCACCGGGCGGTCGAGGGACTGCTGCTCGCGGCGCACGCCGCCGGCTACCTGGGCCTGCTGTTCACGGTGCTGTCGCCGGGCAGGGCGCTGGCGTTCGTCGCCGTCCATCAGGGACTGTGGGGGCTCTACATGGGTTGCGTGTTCGCGCCGAACCACAAGGGCATGCCGATGCCGACGGCCGACGACGACCTGGACTTCCTGCGCAGGCAGGTGCTCACCGCGCGCAACGTCCGGGGCGGCCGGTTCGTGGACGTGGCGCTCGGCGGGCTGAACCACCAGATCGAGCACCACCTGTTCCCGAACATGCCCCGCGGCAACCTGCGCCGGGCCCGGCCGATCGTGCGGGCGTACTGCGCCGAGCGGGGCCTGCCGTACGTCGAGACCGGGCTGGTCGAGTCGTACCGGCAGGCGCTGGCCCACCTGCACGAGGTCGGGCGCCCGCTGCGCGGCCCCCGACCGGACGCCGGGGCCTGAGCCGCCGTACGCACCACGGGGCGGCACCGACCCGCGCCGCCCCGTCGCGTCGATCGAGCGGGCGTCAGCCGCCGGGACGCGGTGTCGGGCCGCGCGTTTCCGCAGCTCCCGACCCCGTACGAGGTGGCGGGAGAGTGCCGGGCGGGCGCCTGCCGGTAGGGTCGGGCCATGGCAGACGTGCTCACCGCGGAGGCGGTGCGAGACGAGCTGGGCGCCCTGGCGGACTGGACGGGAGACCCGACCGGGATCAGCCGTGCCGTCGAGCTGGGCAGCTTCCCGGCGGCCATCGCGGTGGTCGACCGGGTCGCCGTGGTGGCCGAGGAGCTCGACCACCACCCCGACATCGACATCCGGTGGCGGACCCTGACCTTCCGCTGCGTCACCCACTCCGCCGGCGGGGTCACCCACCGTGACCTGGAGCTGGCGCGGCGGATCGACGACATCCTCCGGAGCGCCCGATGAGATTCGAGATCAGCAAGGTGCTCGACGCCATCGAGGGGCGGGTCTGCACCGACCCGTCGCTGGCCCGGGCCGTCCTCGACCTGGCCGAGGTGATCCGCTACCAGAACCTCGACAGCGGCCGGCCGGCCAGCCTGCTCCGGCTCGGCATGGTGATCGACGCGCTCGCCCGCGAGCTGGAGGAGGACAGCGTCCCGGTCTACGCGGTGGTGCACCGGGCGCTGCTCTCCGACGCCGACCTGACCTCCAACGAGCGGATGGTCGTGCGCCGGTGGGCCGACGACGGCCTGGTGGAGGTGCTGGACAATCCGGGCGACCGGATGCTGGAGGTCGCCGACCTGCTCGGGCTGCCGGTGCTCAGCCGCGCCCGCTTCGACGGGCTGCGGGGCCGGTTCCCGTGGCTGGTCGAGCAGCCCGGCCGGGTGCTCGCCCCGGTGCCCGGCGCGGGCGGGCCGGTGTTCATCGCCCACGTCGGCGGCGGGAACGTGCCGGTCGCCGGCAGCCGCTCGCCGGCCGGCGCGAAGCTGCTCGCCCGGCAGTGGCGCTGCCCCGAGCCGGGCTGCGCCCTGTTCGGCGGCGGCGGGGGCGGCGGGGCGTTCGCCGACCTCGCCCGGGTGGACCGGGCCCCGGCCGGCCAGCCGCCGCCGTCCCTGCGCAACGGGGTGCCGATCTGTCCCCGGCACGGCGCCCGGCTGGGCGACGCCGGGCCGCGCCCGCGTACCGAGGTGCTGGCGGTGCGGATCGGCGGGATGGTCCGCCGCCGGTTCGTGCTCACCGAGGGGCAGCCGGTGCTGGTCGGGCGCGCGCCGGACCAGCAGGGCGGAATCGTGCTCGGCCAGTGGCTCAACGACGAGGCGCGGCGCTGGATCAGCCGCAGCCACCTGCGGTTCGAGCTGCGGGCGACTGCTCCAGGTCGCGGCGCGGCGTCAGACGCGCCGAGCTGGAGTGGTCGGGGCGAGGTGATCGTGACGGACGTCAGCACCAACGGGTCCGGCATCCGCCCGGGCGGCTCGATGGCCGAGCCCGACCGCGTCCCGCTGTCCCCGCAGCAGTCCCGGGCGCTCGCCGCCAGGGACATGGTCGAGCTGTACCCGGGAGTGCAGGTCGGCCGCGCCGAGGACCTGCCGACGGGTGCGCCGTTCACCCCCACCTCGGTGATGGCCGAGGCCCCCACCATGGCGATGCGGCTGCCCCGCCCCTGAGGCCGGCCGCCGCAGGTGGGCGAGAACGACGGCGGGCGCCGGGACCGTGGTCCCGGCGCCCGCTCCGCGTACGGGATCAGCCGGCCAGCACGGCGGCGAGCTGGGCCACCAGGTGGTCGATCTCCTCGGCGGTGATCACCAGCGGCGGGGCGAGCCGGATGGTGGAGCCGTGCGTGTCCTTGGCCAGGATGCCCCGCTCCATCAGCCGCTCGCACGCCTGCCGGCCGGTCATCAGGGCCGGGTCGATGTCCAGGCCCGCCCACAGGCCCCGGCCCCGGACGGCCAGCAGGCCCTTGCCGACCAGCCCTCGCAGGCCGGCGTGCAGCCGCTCGCCCAGCTCGGCCGAGCGGCGCTGGAACTCGCCCGTGGCCAGCAGCCGGACCACCTCCGTGGCGACCGCGCAGGCCAGCGGGTTGCCGCCGAACGTCGAGCCGTGCTGGCCCGGCTTCAGCACCCCGAGCACGTCGGCGTTCGCGGCCACGGCCGAGACCGGCACGATGCCGCCGCCGAGCGCCTTGCCCAGCAGGTACATGTCCGGCGTGACGCCCTCGTGGTCGCAGGCGAACGTCTCGCCGGTGCGGCCCAGGCCCGACTGGATCTCGTCGGCGAGGAACAGCACGTTGTTCTCGTCGCAGACCCGGCGCACGCCCGGCAGGTAACCCGCCGGCGGCACCACGACGCCCTGCTCGCCCTGGATCGGCTCGATCAGCACCGCGACGGTGGTCTCGTCGATCGCGGCGGCCAGCGCGTCGAGGTCGCCGTAGGGGACGACCGTGAAGCCCGGCGTGTACGGCCCGAAGTCGGCCCGGGCGTCCTCGTCCGTGGAGAAGCTCACGATGGTGGTGGTGCGGCCGTGGAAGTTGCCCTCGGCCACCACGATGTTCGCCTGGCCGGCCGGTACGCCCTTGACCTGGTAACCCCACTTGCGGGCCACCTTGATCGCGGTCTCCACCGCCTCCGCGCCCGTGTTCATCGGCAGGACCAGGTCCTTGCCGCACAGCTCGGCCAGCTCACGGCAGAAGTCGGCGAACTGGTCGTGGATGAACGCCCGGCTGGTGAGGGTCAGCTTGTCCAACTGCGCGCGCGCGGCGGCGATCAGCTGCGGGTGCCGGTGGCCGAAGTTGAGCGCCGAGTAGCCGGCGAGGCAGTCCAGGTAGCGGCGGTTGTCCACGTCGGTCAGCCAGGCGCCCTCCGCCGAGCTGATCACCACCGGCAGCGGGTGGTAGTTGTGCGCCGTCCAGCGCTCCGCGTCCCGGACCGCACCCGGCGTCCGCAGCATGTCGTCGACGATCACCGATTCACCGCCAGGATGCCCCGTCCTTCAGGGCGGGAAGGAGTGACGGATATGTTGTCAGCCATGATCGTCCTTTCTGGTTAGATGAGTCCTGTGCGGACGGCGTACAGGTGCCGGGCATACCCGACGCCCGAGCAGGTGAGCGTGCTGAACCGTACGTTCGGGTGTGTACGCGTCGTCTGGAACCGCACTCTCGCCGCCCGCCACGTCCGCTGGCACACCGAACGGAGATCCACCTCCTACGCGGAGACGGACCGGGCGCTGACGGAGATGAAGAAGCAGCCCGACCTGGCGTTCCTGCGCGAGGTGTCGTCGGTGCCGTTGCAGCAGACCCTGCGGCACCAGCACACCGCCATGACCGCGTTCTTCGCCAAGCGGGCCCGGTACCCGCGGTACAAGTCCCGGCACGGCCGGCAGTCGGCTTCCTACACCCGGTCGGCGTTCCGCCTGCGCGACGGGAACCTGACGCTGGGCAAGACACCCGGTGTGCTGCGGTTCGTGTGGTCGTGGCCCGGCGTGGACGTGACCGCCCTGGACCCCACGATGGTGACGGTGTCCCGTGACCCGGACGGCCGCTGGTTCGTGAGCTTCGCCGTCGATGTCGCCGCACCCACCGCACCCGAACCGACGGGCGGGGTGGTGGGGGTGGACCTCGGCCTGACCGATTTTGCGGTGCTGTCCACCGGCGAACGCATTCCCCACCCGAAACACATGGAACGGCGCGAACGCCGACTCAAGCGGTATCAGCGGATGATGGCCCGCAAGCAGAAGGGTTCCGCCAACCGCGCCAAAGCCAAGCGGAAGGCGGCCCGCGCGCATTCGCGGGTACGCGACGCGCGCCGGGACTTCCTCCACCAGCAGTCGACCGCCCTGGTACGCCGGTTCGCCGCCATCGCCGTGGAGGACCTGGCGGTGGCAAACATGGTCCGCAACCCGTCCCTGGCCAAAGCGATCTCCCGCACCGGCTGGGCCGAGTTCCGCACCCTGCTCACCTACAAGGCCCACCGCGACGGCCGCACCCTCGCCGTCGTGGACCGCTGGTACCCGTCGTCGAAGACCTGCTCGACGTGCGGGCACCTGCTCGCCACCCTCTCCCTCGGCACACGCCACTGGACGTGCCCGAGCTGCGGCACCCGGCATGACCGGGACGTCAACGCCGCCAAGAACATCGCCGTCGCGGCCGGGCTGGCCGAGACACAAAACGCCTGCGGAGCGGACGTCAGACACGAAGGACCTCCTTCCGTGCGGTCTGCAATGAACCAGGAACCCCAACCCGCGAGGGTGGGAATCCCCCGCCGCTAGGCGAGGGAGGATGTCAATTGTCTGCCTCTCCCTGACGGCGGAGTCGCAACGTGCAGCACTTCGGTCCCCCGCCCGCCTTGCGCAGCTCGGACAGGTCCACACCGATGATCTCGTAGCCCCGGTCGCGCAGCTTCGCGGCCAGGTCGGTGGCCTGCTCGGGCAGCACCACGTGCCGGCCGTCGCTGACCGCGTTCAGGCCCAGCACCTCGGCGTCGGCCAGCGTGGCGTGGACGGCGTCCGGGAACAGCCGGCGCAGCACGGCCTGGCTGCCGGGCGAGAACGCCTCCGGCAGGTACGCCACGGTGTGCTCGTCGAGCACGGTGAGCGCGGTGTCCAGGTGGTAGAAGCGCGGATCGACCAGCTGCATGGTGATCACCGGATAGCCGAAGACCTCCTGCAGTTGGGCGTGGGAGGCGTGCGCGGTGCGGAACCCGGTGCCGGCGAGCAGGACGTCGCCGGCCAGCAGCACGTCCCCCTCGCCCTCGTTGACGTGCTTCGGGTCGTACAGCTCGAAACCGGCGGCCTCGAACCAGGCCCGGTACGCGGGGGCCTCGTCGGCGCGCTGCGGGTCGCGGAACTGCACGGCCATCGCCTTGCCGTCGATGACCGTGCCGCCGTTGGCGGCGAACACCATGTCGGGCAGGCCGGGCACGGGGTTGATCTCCTCGACGGTGTGGCCCAGCTCGCGGTAGACCTGACGCAGCCGCTCCCACTGGCGGATCGCCAGGTCGGCGTCCACGGGCCCGGTCGGGTCCATCCACGGGTTGATGGCGTAGTCGACGGCGAAGTACGTCGGCCGGCACATCAGGAAGCGCTGGCTCGTCGCGTCCATCGTCATTGTCCTGCTCCCAGGGGTCGGGCGCGCCCGGCCACCTTCGGCCCACGGGCTGGCGCCGTTGCCCAACGGTATGCGCGCGGGGACGGCGGCATCCACCGGCGGAAGTTGCGTCGACCGACTGATCGTTGCGTTTCGAGCCGGAGCGACGGCGATCCGTTGCGTTCCTGGGATGCCGGGGCCGGGCCGGCCCCGGACATGCTTCGGGGGCGGCGAACCGCCGCCCCCGAGAAGAGGATGTGCCCGGCTGGTGAACCACCAGGGGGTCCGGGCCGCCGGCGCGCCGCCGGCGTTTCCACCTGCGCCGGCGCACCGCCGGCGGGATCCCAGGTGCCCGTCAGACCAGGCCGGCAAACTGTGAGTCGAGCCACTCCCGCAAGCGCTGCACCCAGTCGCCGTCGGTGGTCGGCCAGTCGAACTGGCCGGTCATCGCCAGCACCCCCAGCACCACCGCCGCCACGCCGAAGGCCATCCCCAGCAGGGCGTCGGTCTTGCCGGCCACGTGCCGGCGCCGGGTGGCGACCAGCCCGAGGACGGAGAGCACCGCCCCGAGCGCACCCACCGCGATGCCGTACCCGGCGAGGGTGCCGGTCAGCACGAACAGCGCCCCGGCCACGCCGACGACGAGGCCCAGGGTGGCGAGCAGACTGGCCCGCGGCTTCGGCCCGATCGCCACGGGCGGCTCCGGCGCCGGCCGGGGCTCCCCGTCCACCGGGTCCACCGGCCGTCGTGCTGTCCGGTCCCGGTCGAGATCGACGGTCCGCTCCTCGGCGTCCGTGGCGTCGATCCCGGCCCGGCGTGCCTCCTCGCCCGTCGGGCGGACGACCGTGGCGGAGCGGGCCACCGCCGCCCGCTCCGCCGCCCGCCGCTCGGCGTCCGCGGTGCGCTCGCCGTCGGTCGCCGTCGCGCCGCTGCGGTACGTCGTGTGCTCGTGGTCCCGGTCGGTCGCCACCGGCTCCCCGGTGGCGACGGTGGTCGCGCCCCCGTTCGGACCGTCGACCCCGTCGTGGGCGGGGGCCGGCTCGTTCCGGCGCGTCAGCGAAGGAAGTTTCACCACATCACCTCCTGATCAGTGCGTGGAGGCCTTCCGGTGAGCGTCGGCGGCAGCCACGCGGTAACGGCCAGGAGGTACCCAGTCGGCATGCCGCCGACACCAGCGGTCGCCCGACCTGCGAGGCGAGGAGGTTCCACATGTCGGGTGAGGGCGCCACCCGGTTCGACGTCCACGACGCCGAGACGAACCTGTCGCTGATCACCGAGCGGGTCCGAACCCGCTGAGGAGATCATCCGAGGTAGTCGCGGAGGTGGATCTTGGCACGAAACGGCCCTTCCAGGGGCCCATTCGTACCAAGATCTGTGAGGGCTGCTTCGGGCAGCTCGTCGGTGTTTCCGAGCGTCGGGTCTATGCTGGGCAGCCGTGCCCGAGGGACACAGCATCCACCGCCTGGCGGCTCGACACGCCGAACTGTTCGCCGGTGACAAGGTGTACGCCGCCAGCCCGCAGGGCCGCTTCGCCGAGGGCGCGGCCCGGCTGTCCGGCACGGTCCTGGAGGGCACCGAGGCGTACGGCAAGCATCTGCTGCACCACCACGCGGGCGAGCTGACCCTGCACGTCCACCTCGGCCTGTACGGCAAGTTCGCCGACGGGCCGGGCGAGCCGCCGCCACCGGTCGGCCAGGTGCGGCTGCGGCTGACCAGCGACCTGCACTGGCTGGACCTGCGCGGCCCCACCGCCTGCGAGCTGCTCACCCCGCCCGAGGTGGCGGCGCTGCGCGAGCGGCTCGGGCCCGACCCGCTGCGCCCCGACGCCGATCCCGCCCGCGCGTACGACCGGATC
Source organism: Micromonospora sp. B11E3 (assembly GCF_039871625.1). NCBI lineage: Bacteria > Bacillati > Actinomycetota > Actinomycetes > Micromonosporales > Micromonosporaceae > Micromonospora > Micromonospora sp. B11E3. The sequence continues at coordinate 86,881 of NZ_JBDPMC010000024.1, forward strand.
TCCCGCAGCCCGACGGCGCTCGCCGCGCTGCTGCTGGACCAGTCCGTGGTCGCCGGCACCGGGTTGATCTTCGTGACCGAGGCGCTGTTCCGGGCCGGGCTGCCGCCGACCCTGCCCGGCCGGGAACTCTCCCCGGCCGGCTGGCGGGCGCTCTGGGCGGACCTCGTGGCGCTGATGACCAAGGCCGTCGAGGTCGGCCGGATCGACACCGTTCGGGACGCCCACCTGCCCGAGGCGACGGGCCGCCCGCCCCGGGTGGACCGGCACGGCGGCGAGGTGTACGTCTACCGCCGACCCGGCGCGCCCTGCCACGTCTGCGGCGACGAGGTGCGCCGCGGCACCCTCGCCGGCCGCAACCTCTACTGGTGCCCCACCTGCCAGCCCGGTACGGAAGGGTCCCCTCCCGGCGCCTGAGCACCGGGCCGCCCGCGCGGTGGCGGTCGGAATCAGGCGCCGTCCAGCAGGCGATTGCGGTCAGCGGAGCCGGCGGACGTCGCCGTACGCCCGGTAGAAGCCGCCGCGGCCCGACTCCCGCACCTCGGTGACCAGGTAGCGCGCCCCCGGCTCCCGGATGCCCTTGGGGAACTGCACCGACCAGTCGCGCCGGTAGCCGTCGGAGAGCACGTGGATGCGCAGCCGGCCGCCCTGCTCGACGCACTCCACCACCACGCCGTCGCGGTCGTCGGAGGTCACCTCGACGGTGGTCCAGGCGGCCGGCTCGGGCAGCCGAGCCGGCGCCTTGACGTCCACCACCTCGGGGACGCTGCCCGCCTCGGCGGCCCGGATCGCCGGCTCGCTGGCGTCGATGCAGGCCAGGTAGCCGCTGGTGGTCACCACGTACAGCCGCTCCTCGTGGTACTGCATCGAGTACGCCGAGCCGCAGCCGGTGCCGAGCTTCCACAGCCGGTTGCCGGCCTCGTCGAAGCAGTAGATCGAGGACTGGTTGTCGCCGGCGAAGACGTACCGGCCGCCCTCGGCGGTGGCGCAGGAGAAGACGGCCGCGTCGCAGCGGTACGTCCGCTCGACGCGCCCGTTCTTGCGCAGCCGCACCACGTCGCGCCGGCCCGTGCCGGCGAACACGGCGTCGCGCTCCTGCCAACCGAAGAGCACCGCCCCGGTCGGGGTGTGCCACAGCTCCCGTCCGGTACGCCAGTCGTAGCCGGTGACCCCCTGCGTGTGCCCGTGGTAGAGGGCGTCGGCGTCGCAGCGGACCATCCAGGCGGAGCGGCCGCGCCCGGGCCGGCGCCAGAGGAACTCGTCCTCGTGGTCGACCGCGGCGATCCCGCCGTCGGCGTCGGAGACGCCCAGCACCCCGTCGTGGATGTCCAGCCAGTAGATGTCGATGTCCGGGGCGATCGCGTACGCCACCCGGGGCACCTTGCCCGACAGGTCGTAGACGTTGCCGTCGTCGCAGCCGGCGTAGATCCAGGCGTCGTCCGCGACGATGCACTTCACCCCGTCGGGGAGCCGGACCTGGCTGCGCACCCGGGCGTCGTGGCCGAGCGTGGTGATCACGCCGTGCTCGTTGCCGACCATGCAGTTCTGCCCGTCGACGAAGATGCCGAACGCGGGCGCGCCCGAGTCGTACCGCCAGAGGACCGGGGCGGTGCGGGCGGTGGAGCGGGTGCTGACGATCTGCCGGCGGGAGATCGGGCGCTTCTGGCGTACGCCGCGCACCGCCGGGGCGTACCCCTTGCGGATCTTCTCGCCGATCTTCTTCGCCGCCGCGGCCCGTGCCTTGGCATTGTCCGCGAAGGTGCTGCTCTTCACCTGGCCCTGGTCGCCGATCCGGCCGTAGCGCACGGTCATCGCGGTGTCCTCCACCACGACCTCGTAGAACTTGTGCGCTCCACCATCCACTTCGGACAGTTCGAGGTAGGTCGTCTCCTGCGACATGGGATGCCTCCGAGGGGAAGTGCGCCGGGAACCGGCACCGCGACAGCGAGCACACGCTAACCGCGCCCCCCGACAAGAACTCCCTACCGGCCGGCGCGGGCCAGGGCGTCGACCGCCTTGCGGGCGGCGATCAGCACCGGGTCCCAGACCGGCGCGTACGGCGGGGCGTAGCCGAGGTCGAGGGCGGTCATCTCGTCCACCGTCATGCCGTTCCACAGCGCCACGGCCAGGGCGTCGATCCGCTTCGCCGCCTCCGACCAGCCGACGATCTGCGCCCCGAGCAGCCGCCCGCCGGGGCGCTCGGCGATCAGCTTCACCGTCATCGGCCGGGCGCCCGGGTAGTACCCGGCCCGGTTGGTGGACTCGGTGACCACCGAGACGAACTCGAAGCCGCTGGCCGCCGCGTCCCGCTCGCGCAGCCCGGTGCGCCCCACCTCCAGGTCGCAGACCTTGGTCACCGCCGTGCCGATCACGCCCGGGAAGGTCGCGTACCCGCCGCCGAGGTTGATCCCGGCGACCCGGCCCTGCTTGTTGGCGTGCGTTCCCAGCGGCACGTGTGCCGGCAGCCCGCTGACCCGGTGCAGGGTCTCCACGCAGTCGCCCGCCGCCCACACCCCCGGCACCCCGGCCACCCGCATCCGCAGGTCCACCCGGATCCCGCCGGTGGGCCCCAGCGGCAGGCCGGCGGCCTCGGCGAGCGCGGTGTTGGGGCGTACCCCGAGGCCCAGGACCACGACGTCGGCCGGCACCGGCCCGTCGGACGTGACCACCGCGGACACCCGGCCGTCGCGCTCCTCGACCCCGGTCACCTCGACTCCGGTACGGATGCCGATGCCGACGCCGCGCATCGCCTCGGCGACCAGGGTGCCCATGTCGGGGTCGACGGTGGACATCGGCTGGTCGGACTGCTCGACCAGGGTGACGTCCAGCCCCCGCTGGACGAGCGCCTCGGCCATCTCCACCCCGACGTACCCGCCGCCGACCACCACCGCCCGCCGGGGCGCGGGGTCGGCGTCCAGCCACTCGCGCAGCGCCGCGCCGTCGTCGAGGGTCTGCACGCCGAAGACCCCGCCGACGGTGGTGTCGGCCCAGTCGGGCTTCGTGGGCACGGCACCGGCGGCGTACACCAGGTCGTCGAACCGCTCGCGGATCTGGCCGCCGCCGGCGAGGTCGCGGGCGACCACCTCCCGGCGCGTCAGGTCGATCGCCGTGACCTCGTGCCGCAGCCGGACGTCGATGTCGAAGTCGTCCCGGAACGCCGCGGGAGAGCGGGCGATGAGCTGGTCCCGCTCCGGGACCACACCGCTGATCCAGTACGGGATGCCGCACGCCGAGTACGACGTGAACCGCCCCCGCTCGAACGCCACGATCTCCAGGTCGGACCGGTCGCGGCGGCGCCGGGCCTGGGACGCCGCCGCCATGCCGGCGGCGTCCCCACCGACGACGATCAGCCGCTGCGCCACGACCACCATCCTGTCACGGCGCGCTCACCCACGGGTCTGTCGCGCCACGTCCCGTACCACGTCGACCAGGTTGCCGGTACGCGCGAAGACCGCCCGCTGCCGGGCCGCGCCGGTGCCGTGCCGGCGCAGCGCGCCCAGCAGGTCGGTCACCTCCGCCAGGTCGCCGTGCCGCTCCACTTCGGGGCGCAGCTGTTCGACGAGGCGGTCCAGCAGCTCCCACGCGGGGCGCAGCTCGCCGTCGGTCAGGTCGACCCCGTCGCCCTCCAGCCCGTCGTGGGCGGCCCGCCAGTGCGCGGCGACCAGCAGGTGGTGGTCGGTGCGGATCGCCGGGCGGCCCGCGGCGATGTCCCGCAGTGCGGTGGCCACCAGTGCCCGCACCAGGGCGGCGACCAGCACCGCGTCGTCCAGCGACGGGCAGACGTCGCCGATGCGCAGCTCCACCGTCGGGTACCGCGCCGACAGCCGGGCGTACCAGTAGAGCATCCCCTCGTCGAGCATCACGCCGCTGGCGATGAGCTGCCGGATCAGCCGCTCGTAGTGCTCGTGCGACTCCAGGTACGGCGTCGGCGCCACCGACGGCCAGCGTTCCCACTCCACCGAACGCCAACTCGCGTACCCGGTGTCCTCGCCGCGGGCGAACGGGGAGTTGACCGTCACCGCGTGCAACAGCGGCAGCCAGGGCCGGACGTGGTTGAGCACCTGCACCCCGGTCTCCGGGTCGGGTACCCCGACGTGCACGTGCATGCCGTTGTTGCCCGGCCCGGGCACCAGCAGCCGGAACCGCTCGATCATCCGGTCGAAGCGGGGCTTGTCGACCACCGGCGGGACGGGGCCGTCCACCGGTCCGGTGCCGATGGCCAGCAGCCGTACGCCGGCCCGCTCGGCGGCCTCGGACAGCGCCCGCCGCAGCACCCCGAGAGAGTGCCGGATCGAGGACAGCTCCAGCCCGGGCGGGCTGCCGATCTCGATCTGGCTGGTCTGGAACTCGCGCTCCACCTGCCCGCGCAGCTCCGCCGGCACCTGCTCCAGCACCAGGTCCACGGCGGGCACGGCGGCGCCGGTGTGCGGGTCGACGAGCAGGAACTCCTCCTCCACGCCGACGGTGAGCAGGTCCGTGTCGCCCGGGGCCGCATGCCGTTCCCGCTGGGCCACCGCTCCACCCATCGCCCTCACCGTCCGTTCGCTGCCGGCCGCGGCGCCGTGCCGCGTCGTCGACCGGCCATTACCCGGAGTGTCCGACCGGGGAAACGCCGCCGCCTGCGTGTCGCCCCGACGCGCCGTTGTGGTGGACGGCGTCTCCTAGGCTGGGCGCGTGCCGGGATCGCTGCTGCTGGTGACGGGGGCGTGGGCGTACGCGCTCACCCATTTCACCCTGCTCGCCGGCCAGCCCGCCGAGCTGCTCGCCGGGGCCGCCGTGGCCGCCGCCGTGCTGCTCGTCGTCCTGCTCGCCGGGCGTCCCTCGGCGTCCGGCGCGTCCACCCGGGCCGCCCGCCACGGCGCCGGCCTGCGGGAACGCGCCCGCCGTCGCCGGGTGCCCCGGCAGGTCGACCCGGATGCGGCCGGCCGACCGCGGCCCCGCGCGCCCGGCCTGCGCCCCTCGGCCGGGTAGCGTCGCCGGACCTTGTCTCTCCGTCTCTCGTGGGCGGAGCGCGCCCGCACCCGCCCCGGCCGATTCCGCCGTCATCCGTCCCGCCGCGTCTGTCCGCCGGCCGGGACGCCACCGGAATCCGCACCCGAGGGGTTGACCCATGCTCGCCTTCGCACCGCTGCACGGCGCGGTCGGCGCCGCCGCCACCGCCGTCGCCTGGCTCGCCGACACGCTGCACCCGCTGACCGGCGGGGCCGCCACGGCCGCCGCCATCGTCCTGTTCACCGTCGCCGTCCGCCTGCTGATCTCCCCGCTGACCGTGGCCCAGGTCCGCGGGGAGCGGCGCCGCGCGGCCCTCGCCCCGCAGGTCCGCGACCTGCGACACCGGTACGCCGACGACCCGGCCCGACTGCAGGCCGAACTGTTCGCCCTCTACCGCTCGGCCGGGGCGAGCCCGGTCGCCGGCTGCCTGCCGACGCTGCTCCAGGCGCCGTTCTTCCTGGTCATGTACCGGCTGTTCAGCACGGACGAGGGCGGCGCCGGGCTGCTCGCCGAGCGGCTGGCCGGGGTGCCGCTGGGCTGGCACCTGAGCGACGGGCTGGCCGGGGCGGCGGGCCCGCTGTTCGGGGCGCTGCTCGCGGCGCTGGTGGCCCTGGCCTGGTGGTCGTCCCGGCGGGCGCGGCGGGCGGCGGCGGCCGGCGGCATGCTCGCGGGCGCGGCCGCCGC